>JBKKCM010000048.1:0-32344 GCA_046712755.1 Nitrosarchaeum sp.
GCTCTGAACGTATTATAATATTGGTTCCACTGTCAAAATCAATTTTGCAATCAACAATTCCTTCAAGAAAGGTTGTTATTTTATTTTGTTTTTCAAGCAAATGAATTTTTATTGTTTTTTCTTTTCCAAATCTATTTTTTAGCGCCTCAGGTGTATCTACAGTAAGAATTTTTCCTTTATCAATAATAGCTATTTCATCACAAAGATATTCAGCTTCGCTTAGAATATGTGTAGTATAAAATATTGTCAAACCTGTTTTTACTTTATTTTTTAAATAATCTAATAACTTTCTTCGAGCACTAGGATCTAATCCTACAGTTGGTTCATCTAGGAATAAAAGATCCATATCATGCATGAATTCACGAGCTACCTGTACCCTTCTTCTTTGACCAATGGATAGATCTTCGTTTCTTTTCTTACGAATATCTACTAGATCAAAATCTTTTAGGAGTTCTTCCATTCTTTTTTTGCGATCAATTTTCGGAACATTCCACATCATACCATATTTATCAAGAGATTTTTCAACAGTTAATGTCGGTTCGTAGCTAGGTTGCTGTAAAACTACACCAATTTTATGACGAATTTGTAGAGGATTTTTAATTGCATTTATTCCTAAAATAGTCAGAGAGCCACTTGAAGGTGGAATTAGTGTTGTTAGTAGTTTGATAGTAGTTGATTTTCCTGCACCATTAGGACCTAAAAATCCAAAAACTTGGCCAGATTTTACAGATAAAACAATGTCATCTACTGCTTTTACAGATCCATATAATTTTGATAAATGTTCAACATTAATGCAGGACATGAAAAGAGTGCGATCTTCTTACTAATTTAGTTAATGAGATAAATCACCATAGTTATGGTAAGAATTATTTGAATAAATAAAAAAGCCATAATTTAGCGATCATCTAGGATTATATATGCTACAAAATGGTAATGAAATTTTTATTAATAGAACTAGTTTACAGACAATGAATTGTCTGAATTTGATATTCTTATAGATAAATTACTAGAGCAAAAACCAGAATTAACTAGAGATAATATTGAAGAGCAAATTAAACATAAAAAAGAGAAAATCGGGGCAGGTTATCTAACAGATCAAGGAGCTCTATTTTTGATTGCGTCTGATTTTGGAATTTCTTTATCAGGACCATTAAAAGTTGAAATGAGTTTAAAGGATCTCTATGCAGGAGCAAAAGAAATCTCTTTAGAAACCAGAGTTCTTAACGTATCTCCTGCAAAACAATTTTCTCGCAAAGATGGTTCGCCTTTTTATCTTAGGACCATGACCGTATACGATACAAATTCAACTGCCAGTGTAAAATTATGGGATGATAAAGCAAATCTGCCTGGAATTGAAAATATTAAACCAGGAGATTTGATTAAAATTATTAAAGCATATGTAAAATCAGATCTTAATGGATCTCCAACTATCAATATTGGTTCAGGTTCCAATATTGAAATAACAGATGACAAAAGTGAAATTCCAACTATAGACAAGATTACAAAAGACATCAGTGAGTTGGAAGAAGGGCAAAAGGATCTTGTAATTACAGGAATGATAGATGGTGTTGTAAGCAGTATGGAATTTACAAATTCGCGAGGTCAGCCTGGAAAAGCATTGAGAATGAGGCTAAAAGGAAAAGATGGGAGTGTTATGAAGGTAGTTTTATGGGGAAAAGATGAATCAGATATTCCAAATATGATTTCTCAAGGTGCCAAAGTTAGATTACTTGGTGTCAATATAAAAAATGGGAATCAAGGACTAGAAACTCATGGTAATGATTCAACAATAATTGAGATTGAAGGTGGTAAAGAAGTAGAGCCTGTAATTATAAGAATTCTTTCAATGGCAACAACAGATAATGGAAAGAATATGATTTTGGGTATGGATAATAAAAAAAATATGTATAATATTACTGATTATTCAAATTCTACTAGTATTTGTAATGAAGGTGATGTTGTTGAATGTATGCCATCAAAAGTATACGGAAACTCTGTTACATTAGATAATAATTCATTTGTAAGAAAATTAGAAAATGATAAATCCATTCCATCATTGTCACAAATAAGAACAAAGATTAATGAAGTCAAAGTAGATGGAAATTACTGTATTGAATCTATAATACTCAAAATTCCAGAAAGACGAGAAATTCAAACTAAATCTGGAGAATCAATTCTATTATCAGAGATGTTTGTTGAAGACGATACTGGTCAAATTTGGATTAAAGGATGGAGAAATCAAGCTAGACTGATAGACAAATGTGAACTGGGAGAGATAATTTCAATAACAGGAGTAAATGCAAAAGCAGGTTTGGAAGGAAGAATTGAATTAACCCTTACAGCATTTTCTAAAATTACAAAGAAAAATTAATAATCCCAAAATCCCCTAGTTACAACATATTGTCTTTCTGCTTCGTATATTTGCTTAAAGAGATGTTCTTCATCTACCATATTTCGCAATATCCGTGCAGCGGTATCAGCGCCGACTCCATATCCAGACATGACAGTTATTGCAATTTTTCCAAAATTTTCTATTAAAGAAGAGACCTTCCAGGCTCGATCAAACTTGTGTTTTTCATCTAAAGAGAGTTTTTTTCCGTCATATTTTTTACGTATTATTTTTGGAAGATCATAATCTGAATAAAAAGTGGCAGTGATTTGTCTTGCTTTACAATAAGGACAAATCAGTATATTTTTGACCTCGTTTGTTTCCACTACTCGTTCCCATTTCCCACATCGTGCACAAATAAGACGGTGTTTTGTCTTTGCTAATCTTGCTTTTACAAGATCAATTATCCCCTTGTCAAGATTAGCAGGAGACGAATAATATTTTGCAGTATGATCTAAAATTGGTTCAGCTAATTTTGAGAATTTATCGATTTCTAACCATTTAATTATAATTTCACTATCTCTAATTTTTTTAAGGATTTTAGCGGTATTTTCAAGATCATATTTATCATGAAATAATTCACGTAGTGCTTCTTTTACAAGAGATGTTTTAGCATATCTTTCATATAAAAATCGGGCTGATTTTTTTTCATAAATTGCTCCTCTTCCAACAACTCCAAATTTTTTTGCAACGCACCATGTTTTCCAATTTACATTATGAGTTCCTACCAAAGATGCAGTTACAATTGAATAAAGATCATAATTATCTTTTATAATTTCACGGAAAAGTTTTTCAGAAATTCGTGATCTAGAAGATAAAACTATCCTATAACCATCAGAACGTGAATCAACCATAGAACCTAACATTGCAGATATCATTGAGGAAAGTAAAGTAGATAATGTTGAATTGATTTTTGTTCCAAAACAAGAATGTACTACTATTGAACCTTGTGAACGATTAGACTCTATAACAATATTTTTTTCATCTGGAATTTCATTAAAACTTAATTCTTCAATAGTTTTATTGATTAATTTCAATGATCCATTTTTTACTTTGCTACGAAATGCTCCAACTTTTTTTGCAGTATTATAATCAACAGGAATACTTTCTCCTTCCCAATAAGGAACAGTTATGCCTCCTCCTCTAAATGGTTCAACATTCACTGAAAATGATTTTTCATCCACATTAAGTATTCTCCATTGCAAACCCTTTAGAACAAAAATATTTCCAGAATCTCCAAAATCACCCACAAATCTTTGATCCAATGTTCCAATGATTTTTTTTCCAACACTGTCAAATACTTTGAATTTAAGAATATCAGGTATTGTAGAAAGATTTTCAAAGTAATATTTGAAGGAACGACCTTTTTTCCAGAAAGTCATTTTTGTTCTATCAAAGAAGATCAAATAGGTAGAATCAAGTAAATCTAGAACACCTAACAAATCCTCTAGTTGTAAATTTCTAAATGGATACGCGTTGTTTATTGTTTCTAATGCTAAATTCACATGAATTTCTCCGAGTTGCATTGTCATTCCAACAAGATGGTGTGCAAGTACATCTAGAGAACCAACATGAATTTTTTGCTCTTCTATGGAACCTTCTTTAATACGATCTAGTATTGCTCTTGCTTCAAATTCATCATCAGAATTGTTTGTAATTATTAGCCCCTTAGCAGAAGCATCTCTGTTATGTCTGCTGCGTCCTATTCTTTGAATTAGTTTTGATACTTGTCTAGGAGAACCATAATGGATTACTAACTCTATTGAACCGATATCTAATCCTAATTCAAGTGAGGAAGTACAAACTACAATTCCACGTTTTCCTTCTCTTAATGTAAGCTCAGTGTCCTCTCGCACCTCTTTTGATAATGATCCATGATGTAATTCTATATCGATAGTTGATTTTTCTTTTAGTATAGAAGATAAGAATTCAGCCTCTCCCCGAGTATTAGTAAAAAGAAGTATAGGAGAATCTAAATTCAGTTCTAAAACATGCTCAATTATTTTATCTGCAACATCTGAAATGGTTCCATTTACAAATTTGACTTCAACATCATATTTTCGAACAGAGGTATCTCTAATAATTTGACATTTTCTTTTAGTTCCTACCACAAATTTTCCAGCTTCTTCAAAATTACCAATCGTGGCTGACAATCCAATTTTTGTAAGATAGTATTTTGAAGTAAGCTGTAATCGCTCTATACTTAATGATAGTTGAGAGCCTCTTTCACTAGCAAGTAATTCATGTACCTCATCAATAACAATCCACTCAAGTTCAGATAATGCATCTAACATCTTTATCTGTGTGAGAAGAATAACTAGAGTTTCAGGAGTTGTTATTAGAACATCTGGAGGGTTTTCAGTGATTTTTCTTCTTGCAGTCTGAGTTGTATCACCATGTCGGATTTCAATTGAAAGATCATTATATTGAGCATATTTGGTAATCCTTCGAAATACATCTCGATTTAGTGCTCGTAAGGGAGTTATGTAAAGAACTTTAATTTTTCCAAGTTTTTTTGATTTCTTTACTAGTGAAAAAATTGGAATTACAGAACATTCTGTTTTACCCGAACCAGTTGGTGCAATTACCAGACAGTCTTTTTTTTGTAAAATTATAGGCGAAGCTTTTTTCTGAATTTCAGTAAGATTAGTAAATCCAAAATGAGCAAACAGGGAATCAAGTGTTGAATCAGGAAATGGATTCTTTTGTTGTGTTTGATCGTGATCTTTCATAAACCATTACGCCAACTAGACCAAGTGCAAATAAGACTATGGTAATTATTGGAATTGAATCAAAAATTCCCGCCATTGCTAAACTTTATGATTGATGGTTAAATATCTTCAGTATAATCAGATAATCCTGCGGCATGTATTTTATAAGAAAAATTGGTTTGATGAAGAAGCCATCTTATTTCTCCATGAAATCTTGAGGGAATTTTTGTAAGTTTAATTTTGATGTGTGTAAATGGATCAATTGCCGTTCTCATATTTTCCATTTCTGTACCTTCTATGTTTCTAATCATATTAGTAATAACAATGGGAATTTTTTTATTAATTGCAACTAATGATAAATTATGAACATATTTGATAAATAAGGAATTCTTTTCAAATATTGCATCTTCTTTTGGATATTCATAGGAAAATAAATCGGTAATGTTATCAATTACAATTAGAGAAAAATTTGAGACATTCATAATATCAATTGATTTGATTTGTTCAGAAGTATTAGTAATTCGTGAAACCGTTATTTTTTCAAGAATGTCAAATGTTAAATTTTGTTGTTTTTGAATTTCAAGAATTCGTTCAGGTCTAAAACTACCTGTTGTATCTTGATATAGAACATTGCCCCCATTTTTTATTGCATTTATGCAGATTTGAAATAATAGTTGAGTTTTACCAGTTCCACTTCCACCATAAATATCAGTAATTACACCATGAGGTATTCCACCAGATAAAAATTCGTCTAATTTTTGTAATCCTGTAGAGATCATTTGGGTAATTATCTAAAAATAATGAAAAAATTTAAGGAATTTCATAATTCACAAAAGAGGCAAGGCTTTTATTCAAGAGAACAACGTAAGCAAAACAAGTGAATAATTAGTGTCACAAACTAGTAGTGCAAAAAGACCATTAACAACTCTTCAAAAAAGTACCAAGAAGAAAGTTACTGTACGACTGAAAAACGAAGTTGAATACAAAGGAAAAATGGATAATGTTGATTCATACATGAATTTAATCATGACTGACGCAGAAGAAGTCCATGATGGTAAAATAATTGCAAATTACGGTAGGGTAATTGTGAGAGGCAATAACGTATTATTTATCAAACTAGAAAATGAACTCTAGTGGTTCTTATGACTAACAATTTTTTGTTTACTTCAGAATCAGTTACTGAAGGTCATCCTGATAAGATATGTGATCAAATTTCAGACGCATTTTTGGATGAGTTTCTCAGGCAAGATCCAGACTCCAGAGTAGCAATTGAAACAATGGTCACTACAGATTTTGTGGCAGTTGCAGGAGAAGTAACATCAAAAGCTAATTTCGACAAGAAAGCTCAAGAGGAATTAGTTAGAAAAGTAATTCGAGAAATTGGATACGATAACAAAGATTTGATGTTTGATACAGAGTCTTGTCAAGTTACACTAAGATTACATTCTCAAAGTCCAGATATTAGTCAAGGAGTAACTGCAACTAAAGAAAAGGAACAAGGAGCAGGAGATCAAGGATTAATGTTCGGTTATGCCTCAAATGAAACAAAAGAACTTATGCCAATGCCAATATTACTTGCACACAAATTAACACAAAAACTAGCAGAAGTTAGAAAAAACAAAGTTTTACCTTGGGTAAGACCTGATGGAAAATCGCAAGTTTCTGTTAGGTATGAAAATAACAAACCAACAAAAATTGAAACAATAGTTATTTCAACTCAACATATACCTGAGATTTCACAAGAACAAATATCAAAAGAAATTATCAATAAGGTAATCAAACCAGTTTTAGGAAATCTGTGGAATGACCAAATTAAAATTCACATTAATCCTACAGGAAAATTTGTCATAGGAGGACCACATGGGGATACTGGACTTACAGGAAGAAAAATAATTGTAGATAGTTATGGTGGATTTGGAAGGCATGGTGGAGGAGCTTTCTCAGGAAAAGATCCTTCAAAGGTAGATAGATCTGCATGTTACATGTGTAGATATATTGCCAAAAATATTGTGGCTGCGGGTTTGGCTGAAAGATGTGAAGTCCAATTAGCATATGCCATAGGAGTGGCTGAACCAATTTCACTTTATGTTAACACATTTGATTCTAGTAAGATTCCAGAAAAAGAAATTGAAGAGTTAGTTAGAAAGAATTTTAACATGAAACCATCAGGAATTATTTCACAACTCGACTTGAAAAGACCAATTTACAGAAAAACAGCAGCATATGGACATTTTGGAAGAAATGAGCCTGAATTCACTTGGGAAAAAACAGATAAAGCAGATGTATTAAAGAAGGCTGCCGGACTTTAGAAGTTTTCGTATAGAAGAAAATTTAATTTCAGAAATATTTTTTAATTTTTTATAATCACCCTTAAAGTCACCAATTAAGAGGTTTAGATCATCTACTCCGAATTTACTATGAGGGTTAGAGATAGCTTCATGGTAAACAGTTTCAAGATTAATTTTTTTGATTTTAGTATTTGTTCCACTAGAAAATTCTTTAACATATTTTTTAAAAGTAATTGATTCTGAACCTACAAGATCCAAAATCATTTTACTAAATTTATTTTGAGTTACGGCATTGAAAATAATTTGTGAGACATCATCTATGTAAATAGGTTGGATAGAATAATTACCTGAACCAGGAATTGGAATTTGGCCTGTTTTGATTTGCTTTTTAAGATATTTTGTAAAAAGATCATCTTTACCAACAATATAAGATGGTCGAAAAATTATATAATCTAATTTAGAATCAATTATCTGTCTTTCTGCTTTGTATTTTGAAATAAAATATCCAAGTGTCGTATTTTTTGAAACTCCCAAACCACTTAGATAAACAATTTTTTTTATTTTTGATTTTTTACATAAATTAATAATTTTTTTTGTAAATTTAGTATTGACAAGATTGTAATCATTATCAATTGTTTGTTTTCCAATTCCAACTAAATGAATTAACGCAGTAGAATTTTTTAATTTTGGTAAAATAGTTTTTATATCATAGTTTTTTGTAATAATTTTTGTTTCATTTTTAAATTTTTTAAAATCTTTTCTTGAAATTGATATTAATTTTATATTATTATCTGAGAGATATTTTCTAATATTTTTTGCTACAAACCCACTAGCACCAGTCACAACAACTTGCATATCTTTTACCATCAACTATTGTAGTTTTTATTTTAAATATATTCTAAAGAAATAATGATAACTATGCTTAGAATTTTAAGACATGTGTCTAGTCTCAAAAAATCTCAATCTAAAAGAAATCAAAGAAGAGTTAATACGTCAAAATAGGCATAATTAGCGTGGGAGAGATAAAAAAAGAAAAGTTAAGAACTGGATATACTACAGGTACTTCTGCAACAGCAGCTGCCAAAGCTGCATTACTATCTATAATTAATCAAACAAAAATTGAAAATGTAGATGTTAAATTACCCAAGGGTAGTTTTATCAAAATTCCAATTCATTTATGCCAATTTGATAAAAACAGAGCTAAGTGTTCTGTAATTAAAGATGGTGGAGATGATCCAGATGTCACTCACGGTGCAGAGATAGTAGTAGAGTTATCATTTACAGATAAGATTAATGAAATTGAAATCGATGGAGGAGAAGGAGTAGGAGTAGTCACCAAACCTGGATTAGGTCTTGAATTAAACAAAGCTGCAATCAATCCAGTTCCAAAAAAAATGATTAATGAAAATCTGAGAGAAATTACAGACAAATATCTTTTAAAAAAAGGAATCAAAGTTATAATTTCTGTTCCAAAAGGAAAAGAATTAGGTCCTAAAACTGATAATCCACGAATTGGTATTTTAAATGGAATTTCAATTTTAGGAACGAGTGGTATTGTAATACCATTTTCAACTGCATCATATGCGGCGTCAATTAGACAAAATATTGATGTAGCAATTGCAATGGGAAATGACACTGTTGTTCTTACAACAGGTGGAAGAAGTGAGGATTTTGCAAAAAAAATTGTAGATTTACCAGAACATTGTTTTGTACAGATGGGAGATTTTTCTGGATATACAATACAACAATGTGCAAGAAAAGAGATCAAAAAAGCATATGTTGTAGGATTTATTGGTAAATTGGCCAAAATGGCTGCAGGGGTAAAACAAACGCATGTCAAAGGCTCCAAGGTAGATATGAATTTCTTGGCAGAGTTAGCTAAGAAATGTAATGCAAATGAAATAACAATTGAGAGCATACAGAAGGCAAATACTGCCAGACATGTATCTGAAATAATTATAGAAAATAATGTTAAGGGATTCTTTGAGCAAATATGTAATGAGACATACAAACACATGAGAAAACATTCAGAAGAAAAAGTCCCATTAGATGTCATTTTATTTGATTTTGATGGAAATATCTTGGCTAGAAAGTTCTAGTAGTAAGGTATTTTATTTAATTTGAGAGATTTTTACTGTGGAAAAAATTTCAGTTCTTGCAATTACCAAAAATGGAGTAAATATAGGTTTAAGACTAAAAGAGTATTTTCCAAACTGGGAAATTTTTGCACCATCTAAATTTTTAAATGGCAATAAGGAAATAGTTTGGTATTCAGAGTCTACATCTGAAAAACTTGTTGAACTTTTTAAAAATAATAATGCATTGATTTGTTTATTTTCTTTGGGTGCAGTAATTAGACTGATTGCACCACACTTGAAAGACAAGAAAACAGATCCTGCAGTAATTGTAATTGATGATAAAACTAATTTTGTAATCAGTGTGTTATCTGGACATTTAGGTGGAGCAAATGAATTAACACAAATTATTGCTCAAAAATTGGATGCCATGCCAGTAATTACCACTGCAGCTGATGTCAATAAAACAATAGCAGTTGATCTTGTTGGAAGAGAATTGGGTTGGAAAATAGATGATGATTCTACAGTGACTAAAATTAGTGCACATATGGTAAATGAAGAAAATATAGGAATTTATCAAGAAGTGGGCAAAATTAATTGGTGGAAGGAATTACCAAAAAATGTAAAAATTTATCATAGTTTAGAAGAAATGAAAAATTCTGATGCTAAGGGATATCTAATAATTTCTGATAGAATTTTAGAAGGAGATTTTCTCAAAAATTCTGTGGTGTACAGACCTCCCAGTCTTGTGGTAGGAATTGGATTGCATTGGGATACATCTAAAGAGATCATAAAAGAAGGCTTGGATTTTTGTTTACAAAAATTCAAACTCAGTGAAAAATCTATTGCAAAATTAGTTTCAATAAAAAAACCAGAAGATGTCAAGGGACTAGTTGATATTGGAAAAGAAATGGGAATTACTGTGGAATATGTGAATAGAGAAGATTTGGCAGAAATTTCTGCACCTAATCCATCAGATACAGTCAAAGCATTTGAAGGAACTTCCAGTGTATCAGAAGCCGCAGCAATCAAAGTTTCTGGTGGAAAATTAATTGTTGAAAAACAGAAATTTCCACCAAATTTGACTATAGCCATAGCGAGGATATTAGATTGAAGCGTGGATTATTACTAATAGATAGGGGCAGTAGAGAAAGAGAAGCTTCTGAAGAATTGGAGATTATTTGTAATGCAATAAAAGCAAAGGGAGATTATGTTTTTACAGAATATTGTTTTCTTGAAGTAGAACCACCATACATTGAAGATGGAATTGCAAAATGTCTTAAGCAAGATATAGATCATCTAACGATAGTTCCTTATTTTCTATATCCTGGAAAAAAGGTAAAAAATGCAGTTACAGATGTTATGAAATTTCAGAAAGACACCAAAGTAAAATTTGTTGTCACAAAACCAATGAGTATGCATAAAACTTTGATTAATTTAGTTGAGAATAGAATATCTACAGCCTTACAGGAAAATCATGTCACAATTCCAAAAAATGATGTAGATGTGCTAATTATTGGTCATGGTAGTAAAGATCCTAATGCACAAATGTCATTAGATTATGTTGTAGATGGATTAAAAGAAAATTATAGAAATGTAAATAGATGTTGGTTAGAGATAGAACAACCTAACATTGTAGAAGGTATTAAAATTTGTGAAAAAAATAATCCTCAGGCTCTTGTAATTGTATTTTATTTCTTACATGAAGGTGCACATGTAAAAACTGATATTAATAATGACCTTTTACCTGCACTTGAGAATTCTAATATTAAAAAAACATACATTACAAAACATTTAGGAGTTGATGAAAAAATGATCGAGTTGATAATAGAAAGAGCAAAAGAGGTAGAAAATGCAAACTAGAAAGGGTCAATCAATTGAAGATGCAAGTATGCAAATGATTGATGAGGAAATTGGTATTCATCAATATAATGAAAAAGAATGGCCAATTGTCAGAAGAATAATTCATTCAACTGCTGATTTTGATTTTGCAAGAGAAAACAAAGTAATTTTCCATAAAGAAGCTATTGAAAGTGCAATGAATGCCCTAAAAAATGGATGCAGTATTGTAGTTGATGTAAACGGTGTAATTGGTGGCCTGAATAAGCAAAATCCAAAAGATTTTCAAAACAAGATTGTTTGTAATATTTCAAACCCAGAAATAATGGAAATGGCAAAAAAAGAAAATAAAACTCGCTCTCAGATATCAATGAGAGCAGCATTATCAGATATTGATGGTGGAATAGTTGCAATTGGTAATGCGCCAACTGCCCTTATGGAAATAATACAAATGGTAAAAGAAGGCATTGTCAAACCCGCACTAATCATTGGAATTCCAGTAGGATTCATTTGTGCTGCAGAGTCTAAAGAAGAACTGAGTAAATTAGAAGGGACACCATTTATCACTAATAAAGGAAGGAAGGGAGGAAGTTCTTCAGCATCTGCAATAATTAATGCACTATACAAGCTTGTAAGAGCAGAATTATCTTCTTGAATGATCAATACAATTTCTTACAAAAATTTTGGCATAATCAGAACTATCAAAGTAGAGATGTCCGTATGATGCTAGTGTGTTGTATTGAATTAGACCATCTTTATGATTTTTAATTCCTTCGCCAATATCTAGTTCATACGCAAATTTTGAATCAGAAGAAACAGAATCTAATTCTGAATAGTGAAATTCGTGTCCTCGTAAATCATGTGTTTTATCTGAAATGATATTTTTTGAAACTGTCTTTCCCTTTGTATAATTTAATTTCATTTTTTTGGTCATTTTTGTTTCTGCATCAAAGAGACCAATCATTTTAAATTTTTTATTCCCATAATCAATAGATTTTGTAAGATACATCAATCCTCCACATTCTGCATAGATTGGAGTATTTTCTTCAGATGATTTCTTTATGATTTTTCTCATAACATGATTTTTTTCAAGTAAATCGCCAAGAATTTCTGGAAAACCACCTCCAATGTAAATTCCATCAGATTTTGGAAGTTTTTTATCATGTATTGGGCTAAAAAACTTTAGATTAGCACCTTCACGTCTTAATGCTTCTAGATTATCACGATAATAGAAATTAAAAGAACTATCAAGTGCTATAGCGATTGTAATTTTTGGTTTTTTTATTATAATTTTAGATTTTGTTGGAAGTGGTATGGGATTTTTCATAATTTGAATAATTTTTTCAATATCAAGGGAATTTGAAATTATTTTGGAAGTTTTTTCAATTTTTAATTTAAGATTTTTTTCTTTTGCTGGAATCAATCCTAGATGTCTAGATTCAAAATTTAGTTCTGAATTTTTATAAATTACTCCTATAATTGGAAGTTTTATTTTTTCAAGTGCTTGCCTGCATAAAATTTCATGTTTTTTACTACCAATTTTATTTAAGATAATTCCTGAAATTCTCGAATTTCTATGAAATTTTTGAAATCCGAGTGCTGTTGCCGCAATTGATCTAGCGGTTTTACTTGCATCCAATATCAAAAGTACAGGAGATTTTATTAAAGACGCAACATGTTGAGTGCTAGCATAATTTGAATCTCCACCAAATCCATCATAGTACCCCATTACTCCTTCAATGACAGAAACATCTGATTTGGAATTAGATACAAAGCTCTCCAAAAGTTGATTTTCTCCCATTAACCAAACATCAAGATTAAATGCTTCATGTTTTGATATGCTTGAAAGATAACTTGGATCAATGTAATCGGGGCCTACTTTGAATGGTTGTACTGAAAAGCCCTTTTTTTGTAAAGCATAGATAATTGCACAAGTTATCGATGTCTTTCCAACTCCACTAGTAGCTCCTGCTAATGTAATTCTTGGGATTTTCAATTCGTATGATTAGAATCGTTTTTTATTTAAATTGATACATTTAGTATAAACAATACTCAATGTTTTTACTTGGATAATTCATGAATGATCTATGGATAAGGACGGGTTAACTATTGTATATACTGGAAAAGGCAAGGGAAAGACTACTGCGGCTTTAGGAATTGCATTAAGAGCTACAGGTTATGCAAAAAGAACCTGCATGATACAGTTCATCAAAGGATCATGGCATTATGGCGAGATGTATTCATCTAAGAGACTAGAACCAGAATTTGAAATGGTTGCTATTGGGAAAGGATTTGTTGGGATAATAGATGACAAAAGCCCCAAAGAAGAACACGAACGAATTGCAAGAGAGGCAATTAAAATCAGTACTGAAAAAATTCAATCTGGAAAGTATGACATTGTAATTTTAGATGAGATAAATTATGCCATAAATTTAGGTCTAGTAAAAGTTGAAGATGTTATTAATTTGATTAAATCAAAACCACGGGAATTAGATCTTATATTAACTGGAAATTATGCTAAAGATGAAATCATTGAATTGGCAGACCTAGTCACAGAAATGAGAGAAATAAAGCATCCATTTCAACATGGCATAAAAGCAAAAAAAGGAATTGATTTCTAACTAGCAACATTAAATTATACAGAAGAAAAATTTAGAAGAAATGTCTACTGAAGTTCAAGAGATGCCAGAGCAAGGAGAAATTATTCTTGCTACAATAACCAAAGTAATGGATCATGGGGCTTATGTCACTTTAGATGAATATAATGGGATTCAGGGATTTTTACATATTTCAGAAATTGCACCTGGTTGGATTAGATCAGTTAGTAAATTTGTAAAAGATGGAGAGAAAAAAGTATTACTAGTAAAAAAAGTAAATTCAGATAGAGGCGATATAGATCTTTCATTAAAACAAGTGTCTAAAGATCAAAAAAAGCAGAAGTTAAAAGAAGTCAAGAAATTTGAAAAAGGGAAAACATTACTAGAAAATGTTAAAGAAAAGGGGAAACTTTCAGATGAAGATATTGAAAAATTAGAAGACAGTATTTATTCAAAATTTGATTCTGTTTATGATGCTTTTATTGAAATTGGAAGAAATGGAATAGAATCAATAAAAGAGTTAAAAATTCCTAAAAAAACTGCATCAGTTATTGAAGAAATATGTTCTAAAATCAAACTTCCTTCAGTTGAAATTAGAGGAATTATGGAAATTACAAATAACAAATCAGATGGGGTTGAAATTATTAAAAAAGCACTTTTGGATGCAACAAAAAAAGATCCTACAATAGATATTACTTATTTAGGTGCACCAAAATATAGATTATCTATCACTTCGGAAGATTTCAAATCTGCTGAAAAAACATTAAAACCAATAATAGTGGAAATTCAAGAAAGCATAGAAAAAAAGAAAGGTTTATTCAAATTTACCAGAGAAGAATCTAAAAAAACTAGAGAGAATTAAGATGAGATTTCAATTAAGAAGATGTTTAAAGTGTAATCACTATTCACTTAAGGAAAAGTGTCCACTATGTAATGAAGAAACAATTTCAGCACATCCAGCTAAATTTTCACCAGATGATAAATACATAAGATACAGACTGGCTGAAAGATATAATTAGATAAATATCAAATTAGTTAGTTGGAACAAAGTCTTTGTTTACTTCATAAATGAATACGCTTATCATAGGTTGACCTTTCTCTGCATTAAAACTTGGAGATGCATGTACAAGTCTTAATGGCCCATTACTATCAGAAGGATATTTGATGTCTTTTACATATACTGGTGTAAATCCTGGTTGATATGTTGCAGATTGTTGATTAGTTTGGAAATTGACATATGCTAAGGAAGTAAATGGGAACATTTTACCTAGCAAAGTATCATTCCAAAAATAATCAGTGCCACTAATACCATCAGATTGTAGATATTGTGCCATAGGCTTATCTGCAATTCGTATGAACCACTGTTTTTTTGATTCATCTCCCCCGCCTTGTAATATGTAAAGTGCTTGATCTTCGTTATCAACTGCCAATCTCTGACCTGAAACAAAAACTACAACATAATCAGCTTGCATATCTCTTAACATTTGCCAACCTTCTTCGGGAGAACTGAGAAACATTTTAGCAAGTTTTTCTATAACACTGGTGATTAATGTTGAATTATCAGCTATTGTCGCTCTTTCGCCTAAGGTAGATATCCAATATCCATAATCCCACCAGGATGCAATTACAGCATCTTTAGGGGTATTGTTTTTTATCCATTCCATTGATTCTAACCAATCATTTGTACTTACTGGATAAGCAGATCCACCATTAAGAATTGTAGGGGGAGTTTTTGCTGCTGTAACCCAATTACCATTTGTTGGAAAAGAAATTGGTATTACTAAAAGAATCACTATTCCTGCAAGAAATGAAAATTTAATTATTAAATTTTTAATTTTTTTTCTTTCTGTGTTATTTAAAATCTCTTTTACAAGTACAGATAATCCTAATGAAGATAATATTATCAAGGATATAGATGCAAATACTTCTAATCTTACAAATGCAGAGCTAACATATATTCCAATTAATCCAAAAATTAATGAAAATGAAATCATATCATTTTTAATAAAACCAGAATTTTTTAGTTGATGATTTTTTATAATTAACCAAATTCCTAATCCTGCAAAGATCATCAGAATAGAATGAAATAAGAAAGATTGTTGAATTGTTGTACTGGCATGTTCTGCAACTGAATCTACTAAAGGAATAGAAGTAGTCAAAAATGGATTAATTGCATTTAGATATCTATAACTTGGAAGTGGTAAAAATTCAGTACTAGTATTAATTACTAAAACACATGTACCAATTATCAAAATAGAGGCTAAAAATAATAAACCATTTCTAGTTTTTTTATTTTCATTACTTTTACTTTGAATAAAAATGCAGACTATTATGAAAATTGTTGGAATAATTAATGAAGCCCCTCCCAAACCAAAGATGAATGAGCTTACTCTTTCAAAACTTAGAGAGACAAGAAATACAGTTGCGGTAAAGAGAGGAATTGCCCATATGATAAATTTATGATCGGATCTTACAAAAGGCAGTGTAAGAAAGAAAACACCTATAGGAATTATAAAAAACTGGCTGCCACCCCATGCTGATATTGATAAAGTAATAGTAATTCCTGCAGCTATTAATTTTGCAATTGCTATTTTTTTATTTTGAGAATTAATACCACTAAGCAAAAAATAAGTTGCTAAAAGACCAAAAAACAACCCAAGAGGTTCAGATTTGAACCAACCTATTGTTCCCCTCAATATCAATGGTAATGAAACTGAGAAAAATAATGCAGAAAATAATCCAGCAGCTGTTCCTCCTATTACCCTAACTAATGCAAAAATTACAATAGTGCTAAGAGAACCAAAAATTACAGGAAATAGAATTGTAAAGTCATAAAGTTCCATTCCACCACCAAAAATCCAATATGTAACAGCAGTAGTCATATGAAGTACTACTTGCGAAGTTTGGGAAACATCTCTACCATTGGGATACCAACTTAGATCATCATCCCATTGAAAATATGCATTTATTCCATTGTCAACAATATATTGCGTAGCTCTATAATTGAAAAATGGATCAAATTCATTTAGCTCCCAACCATAATCAGCTGCTTGTGATCTAACTAAAAACGAAATAGAAAAGGATAGAGAAAGGATCCCTATGAGTAAGAGATGATGTAATTTAAGATCAAATTTTCCTAGTGAGAGTAAAGTTATGTTTGAAATCAATTAGCTTTTTTCTCTAAACTTTGTTTATTACTCTTTGTATAAAAAATAATTAAAACTATTCATATATTTAAAAACAGATATTTAAAATCTATAAAGATTGATTCAAGGAGAGTATTTACCTGTCAATCTAGCTTCGGCAAGAATATGATTTTTCATGGATTTTTCTACATCTTTTTTAGATGCACCTTCATTTAGATTCAGTTTATTATCTAATGCATACAATTTGAAGATGTATGTGTGCTCTTTATCAGGTGGGGCTGGGCCTCCATAACCAATTTCTCCAAAATCAGTTTTACCTTCAATGGCACCAGTTGGAATTGAATCTTCTTTGATTTCTGTTGTGATAGGTTCAATATTCCACATTACCCAGTGAACCCAAATCTTTCCTACTGCACCCATTGCATCAGGATCATCCATTATGAGAACTAGAGATGTGGTATTTTGTGGTATTCCTTTAATCTTTAATGGTGGATTTATGTTGGAATTTTTATAGCCATATTTTTTTGGAATTCCTTCTCCATTTTTAAAAGCACTACTTTCTAAAATTAAATTGTTCATGTAGATTATTGATGAATTCTACAAGTTAAATTTTACTATGATTCTAAAACAATTTTGTCATTTGAGAAAGACATTATAGAGCCACCATATTCTTTAATTTGTTTTTTTAATTCCTTATCCATGGTACCAATTATAGCTCTATTTTTTTTTACATAATCAATTAGTTCTTTATCTGCAAAATTTCCAGAAATTGATATAATTTTAAAATTTTTTATAAAATCTCTAGTTGTAAGTGCAGTTTGATTTTTTTGAGGATTTTTAATTAATTCAGAAAGTTCATTTTGAACAACTTGTGGAACAACAAAAGTAACTTGTCCTATTTCGACATCAATATTATCAATATTTTTGATTCTTCTAGTAGCTAGATGAATTAGAAAACTCGTATCGCAAATTACTTCAACCAAGTATTCCTGCTCCGATTAGTCTCCATCTATCAGTAATTCTTCTACTAATAGCCACATTACCACCTTCAAATATGCAAGCGGGTCGTCGAAGTTCAACGTCTATGCTATTTGATTTGATTTTAGAGACTTTGCCTAGAATTGGAGCAGTTCCAATGTTTAATCGTAATAGTTCTCCTGCTTGAATTGGGAGTACTTTGGTATCTTCAGCTGCTCCAACAGCAGAATCAAACAGATTTACTTCGAGTTTTATCTGGATTGAATTTTCTGGCAGTGTACCAGGTTTTCCAATTACAGAGCCTATAAAAGAATCACTTCTTGTCATTGCAGGATCTAGTTTAGTGCCAATTGCCACCAACCCACCAGGTTTTACAGAATCAACAATTCCAGCAGCTGTACCTAGCGAAATAATTTCTGTCAGTAATGGCTCATATGTTTTCTTTTTTTCATCCATTATTCCAGGTTTAATTTCAATTTCATCACCAACATTAAAAGTTCCCTGAGTTAAACTTCCTCCAATTACACCACCTTTGATATTTTTTAGTTTTGTGCCAGGCTTGTTAACATCAAAAGATCGTAAGACATGCATTATTGGTTCTTTAGATTCATCTCGTTCTGGAGTCTTAATGGTAGATTCTATTGCGCCAATTAATGCATCTATGTTAAGCCCAGATTGTGCAGATATTGGAATAATTGGTGCTTTTGCAGCATATGTTCCTTTAACAAACTTTGTAATTTCTTGATGATTAGCAATAGCTTCTTCATATGAAATCAAATCTACTTTATTTTGTACTATGACAATTTGTTGTATTCCAAGTGTTTGAAGTGCTAAAAGATGTTCTTTAGTTTGTGGTTTAGGTACCTGTTCATTTGAAGCTACTAACAATAATGCTCCATCCATTAATGCAGAACCTGAGAGCATGTTTGCCATTAGACTTTCATGTCCTGGACTATCTACAAAACTAACAACTCTAGACAGTTCGCTTTCTTTTCCACAATTATTACATTTTGGAGCTGTTGAATATCCTAATGGCTCTTCACAACTTTTACATTTGTAAAATGCTGCATCAGAGTAACCAACACGAATTGTAATTCCTCGTTTTAGCTCTTGACTATGAACACTTGTCCATGAGCCTGTTAGTGCTTGAATAAGTGTAGTTTTACCATGATCCACATGACCTGCAGTTCCAATATTTACACATGGTTGATGACCATATTTTTTTATGTACCAAACAGGAAGTGTTTCTCTCCAATGCATCAATCAAAATGTAGAGCCGGTATATGTTAAGTTATTCTTTTTATTTATTTTCTTTAAGATTCTACTGCTACTTCAGCTGGAACTTCTACTGGGAGCTCTCCATCAAATTTACAATTTATCTGGTATATTTCTTCTGAAACAGTATTTCCGCGCATGAGTTTTCTTACTCTTTGTCCAATTTCTGCTGCTTGTAGTCCAACTCCTTTTGAAAGTAAAACGTATTTTCTTGCTGAACCATGAATGTCATTTCTCATTGGCACTCCAGATTTATCGCTACCACCAGTGAGTTTTAATTTTCCTTTCAATCCTACAATAGATGCATCTGTTTCGTTACCTAGTTGTAAACCTAGTAATGTATTTGCATCACTGTCTTTCAACTCTTTAGTGATAGATTTTCCCTTTACATCTGATACGGTAAGCTTAAAATTTGTCAAGTATTACAAAAAAAAGTTGAACGACTAATTAACCTTTGGACATTATTTTTAAATCAAGATTACTTAACATACGCATGGCCGATGAAATCAGATGTCCTAGATGTGATAATAAGATGGTAGATATGCAAGCATGCCATATGTTTTGTCCCAAGTGTGGAGCACATTTGGATTGTTCAGATAAAGGAAATTTTTGGTAATCAAATGCCGGGTCTTTTTGGGATATAATCATATGACATGTTAATTGTCTGATCTTTCATAATTTCAAGATAAGTGTCATAATCTGCTTCAAAATTACAGTGAGGACATTTTACATTAGTAATTTCATCATTTAAAATTGCTACTTTCTCACATTTAGGGCAACGTGCATCCATGATATTGTTTTTCAATCAAGATATTTAATCATAATTAATGAATTTGAGTAGGCGGTGTTAGTCTAGCTCGGTATGACGTCAGCTTCCCAAGCTGAAGGCCGCGGGTTCAAATCCCGCACTCCGCATATTTCATAATTCTCTGATTGCTTGTTCTATAGTTCCTCTGTCTTTAGCTTTTGGAGAAAATTTCAAATAACTTTTAAGATCATTTTTTGCTTCAGAGTTCTTTTTTTGTTTCTCTCTAAGATAAGCACGATTTTTGTAAATTTTTGCGGATCTTTTAGGATTGATTTCAATGGCTTTACTATAATATGATTCAGATTTATCAAATTGGTTAGATTTTAGATAATAGTTACCTAGTCCATTGTATGCAAGATAAAACCTATTGTTAATTTTGATACATTTCTCATAATACTGTACACAATCATTAGAATTTTGTTCGTTAAGTAAACTCCCTAACAAATACAATGCAGTAGAATTACTTTGATCTAATTCAATTGCTTTTTTTAGAGATACCAAAACTTCAGATGTGTTTTTTTGTGTGCTTAATCTTTCAGAAATAAAACATAGTCTATTTGATCTTTCACTTGGATCATTTTCTAGATTTATAGAAGATAAGACATTTGATGGAGCTAAAATTATCAACAGTCTTCCATCTTCAGACCATTCTTTATCAAAAATTGCTTGTGGAATTACTCCTTCTTGCTGCTCGCCTTCTTGAGTTCCTTTCTGAATGTAATGGAAAATAGTTTTTTCATTATCATCATATCCAGATATTACTGAAGCATGTTGTGTGATTTCAGGAATTCCTGGAAGAATTACTATCGGTGGGATTCCAATATCTATGATTTTTTTTAATTCAGACAAGGAAGAGTGAATAATTTTACATGTCAATCCATGTCTTTCTGCAGATTCAATTCCTTCAATTAAGATACTTCCATTAGAATTGGTGTATTGTTTTGCAGTTTCAATAGCCTCAGACATTGGAAGGTCAATATTCCAATATTTTGAAACTACATTGATTGGCAGAGGCAAGCAAATATTTTCTTCTTCTACTAAAGGAAGTAAAAGTTGATGATCTAAGGAATCCATGAGATTGAATGAAGTTTGAGAGTTATTAAAATCAATCAGAGAGAGCAAAACTTTTGAATTAAGTTTTGACCATCACCACTCATTTCAGGATGAAATTGGGTTCCAAAAATTGGTTTTTTATCATATTGAATAATTTCAAATTTACAGTTTTTGGATTCGCCTATTACAAGTAAAATATCGGGTAATTTGGAAATCTCAAACCCATGACTTTCAAATACTTGTAAATTATCATTAGAAAGCGGATTTTCTCTTTGAATGTTGATTTTTTCAGTACCTTTTTGCGGGAATGTAAGTTTTCGAATTGTTCCACCCAAAGTCAGAGCTAATATTTCTGCACCATAACAAATTCCCAATAGTTTCTTATCATTTTGAATTGCATAATTAATTATTTTAGAATTAATTTTATTTGTTTTTTTTTCATTTTTTCGTCTCCCAGAGAGAATAAATGAGTTGTGATTATCTAGTAATCTTAGATCTAATAGTTCTGGTGTTTGTTTTTCAAATGAGATATTTTTGTTATGTAAAAAATCAATTAAGTTTTTTGTATACACAGAACCATTATCAATGACTAATAACAATTAATTGCCTACTGTAATTGATACATAGTGCATTTCAGGAATGTTATCTTTTACAACTATTGTTCCAATATTGAGATTAGTGTCTTCTTGCCACATGAATACTCTGTCACTTCTTGGTTTTACAAAATTATCTATGAATTTAGATAAGAAACCTTCTGTGTCAGCACGATCATTTTCAGTAAAGAAGAATATCTCTCCTTCTTTAAATGATAATGGAATTTGTATTGATGTTGGTTCTAAAATTTCTATTCCATTTTCTTGAAAGGATGATTTTATAATATCGATTCTATCTGATCTTCCCAATTCAATATAGTCAACATCAACTGAAGTAGAGGAACCAGCTACGCCAGATACCTTTTTCAAATATGCCTCAAATGCCTCTTCTTGAGTATCTCCCAAACCAACATAATATTCTCCAGTAAATGCTGCACCTACGGCTGCAATAGTACCAAGTTGAGCAACAACTCCTCCAGCTCCTGCAGTATATACGGGAATAAAGTAGACATCATGTTCGCCTACTCTGTATAGAATATTATCTCCAATTCTAGGATTTCTCAAAAGTGTCTTTAATTCAGCAAATTCTGGATCTTTATCTAATGCTTCTCTAACTGCAGTAGGACCAATCAATTTGGTAGTGGAGTTTAATGGAACTTCATAGAATTGTATATCGCCTAGATTTTTAAGATCATTTTCAACTATCATGTATCCTGCAAGATTTCTTCCTTGAGAACCTCGTAGTTCCAAGGAAAGTAAACCTATGAACTCTGTTTGATTAAAACCTGGTGGTTTTGCTTCCACATAATAAGTCTCCAAACCTTGAGGAATCTCATAAAATTCATTTGCCTGAATGAATGTTTCAACATCATTTACATGGTAAATATTATACATTTCTGTTTTCCAGTTAAACAATTCAACTGGATATCGTATTTGTTCTTCAAGCCAAGCAGGTATTGGTTTGAACTGATCAGAGTATTGACTAACAAACATTTCAGTAAAGAAATCATCACCTGTTTTCAATAGTTGAATATCACCATCATAACTATCAACTAGAGCAAATCCTACTAATCTAAGATATGGATTTCCAGAAGACCATGGCACATCATGAGTATCAAATCCAATTATCAAAGGAATCAACCAGTAAGAATTTTCTCCATCAGTTACTGGAATAGAATCTAATTCTTTACCAAATACATCATATAGAAAATAAGGATACAAAGTTTTCATTCTGTCATGAACATCTTTGTATCGCATTACATGAACTGATTCTGCAGGAAATGAAAGTAAAAAGTTTGGCTCAAAAGTCCAGCTAAGTGGTGGAGATACATCTAATCCTCCTTGACCACTATAAGATACTCCTCCTAGTTCTGCACTAGTAGAACCTCTAGAGTTTGGATATGCTGACCAAGTTTGCTCAAAGAGACCTCCTTCACCGTAATAGATTTCTCGTTGTTTAAAAAATTCACCGCTGTCTACAATTTGGCCATCTGTAGCCTCAAGTGTGAGGAATCCATTTGGAACGTGAGTATATACAAGATGTTCGTTATACCATCTATTTTCAAGACTAACTGAAGAAGGTAGTACTGGTTTCATTGAGGCAGTCCAGTATAATGTATTGTTAAAACGAAGAATGTCATTATCTTCAAAATCTACGTTTGGAATCAATCCAATTTCAGGTTTTAATTTAGCAAATGCTGCCTCCCAATCCCATACTCTAACTACATCAAGTACATCGCTGTTTTTATTTACATAATTTTTTATATTATTTGGGGATACAGATTGCAATTTTACCTCATGAGTGTTTTCTTTGATATCATTTAGTTGACCGATGTAACGATTAACACCAATTTGCTGAGCAGTGTAAGGTCCCAAATATTCAATTTTTTTTGCATCTGCAATACTATTATTGACAGTTACTAATCCACCAACAATAACTGCAATTGCAAGAACTGTTAGAATTCTAATGTATACATCTCTTTTAAACATATGAGTGAGGACACGTGCTCTTATTCTATCTACAATTGAAAAAGCTAAAAGAGCAAATCCAATTACAAGTGTCCCACCAACGATATATCTTGTATTGTAATCAATTTGATCAGTAAAAAATAGATTAAAACCTAACCAGAGTACACCTACACCAATTATGGTTTCTATAGTTGAAACATAATTGAGGTATCTTGGTTTTCCACTTTTTGAATCTTGAAGATACGAAGTAACAACATTAATAATTTTATGAATACCCACATACAAAACTAAACGAAGTCCAATTGCTGCAAGAACTGGAGGTAAAAGAATTACTAGTGCTGGAATCATTGGAACAACTTGTTCAACTGCATAGTTAGGATCAACACTTGGTGTTACAAACGGTAAAGAAAATATGTTGGATAAATTTTCTAAACCTAGATTATTTCCATCAATAAAAGATACTGCTGCAAATCCAAACATAATATTTACAAAAAATGCTCCAAAGAGCAAAATCTTTGTAATTTGCCAAATGACAAATTGTAATGGACTAAGCTTGTAATCCTTAAAGCTTGGAATGCTATTTGAGATTGATTGTTGGGTGCTTTTTCCGATAAACCCAATAGCTGTATGAAGTCCATACCAAAAGATAGATGATCTTCCAATGATGTTTACTCGAACCAGAGCAATTGCTGAAAGGATGATAGTTGAAACTAGAGAATAGTACAGTGGTTTGCTAAATTGTTCCCCAAATTCGGTAAAATTCATCGATAAAATTACAGCCTGATTTCCAGCAACTGCCAATATTGCAACAGCAATTATGGCAACTATGATTAATCTGGCAAATTTTCCTGTATCAGGAGGTGGAGCTTGCTTGTCAGTTGAGGCGCTATACAAAATCAACGTTTCTTATGGCTCGGTAAATTAATGTCTTACCAGCAAAAATTCTGAATTTGGCATTATTTTTGAAATTATTTTACTCTGACTCAGATTTGTTCGTTGATAGATTTAAAAAATTAAGAGACTATCGCCAATTTTTTGCAAATCATGTATACTGCAGCATATGTTGGAATAGACACTTTTTCATTAAAGTATGGACCAAATTTTCTGTTTTTTAGCTTAAATTCAATGGGGCAATTAGCCATTACTTCTACTGAATTTTCATCAAGGAATGAGGCTTCTGTGTAAGGGTCAAACTTTGGAAGATCACTGCAGAAAATTTTTGTCAGACCACTTTTACTATTTAATGATCCTGGAAGTCTGAATATTCTATGAATATCCATTGTTACATTAGGATCAATTTTAGCTCCAATCTTATCAGAGATACCTTCTAGAGTTTTTTGAAAAGAAGAGTATCCATTGACAATTAGCTCTGAGATTATTTTTGAACGTTTTGATTTTGAACCATATACTTCTTTTGAAAACCTTCCTCTCCATCCTCTTTCTTCAAAATCTGGAAATAATGAACGATTTGATTTGAATTTTTTCATGCCAAAAGTTTCTGGGATTGCCCCATTAAACATGATATAATCTGTTAACTCTAATCTTTCTCTTGAACCTAGTTGTTGAAATTGTGAATCATATACATACACGTGAAATCCTTCATTGCCAGAAAAATAAACATGAATATTATTTTGTTGAATATCCAAGTCTTCAGTTAGAATTTTTGATAGTTTTGATACTTCATTTTTGGATGCATCAATGCAATTTTTACATGTAAGTGATTTTTTTTCTAATTTTATAGAATTACACTTACTACAGTTATTACTGTTAGTAGATATTTCATTGCATTCATTACATTTGGAAATTGTATGATTTTTTCTACATTCTAGATTTAGATCTTTGGCATCAATATCAAAAATTAGATCTGCTTCTTTCCAATCTTTCTCATTCATAGGTAAATTTGGAAAAGAGTAACATGCATTAGAGCAATATACATCAGATGGAATGTTTTGCATTAATAAAAGATGCAATTCTTTGTCATCTTTAATTGAAATATGTCTTGTCATACCAGAATTGAATTTTTGAAATCCAAATTCTCGCTCAGAAGTTCTGTTTGGTACACGGATAAGATCAAAATGCTCAAAATAATATTTCTTGAAAGAATCCTCTAGAAATTTTATATCATTTTCTTGCATTAGATTCTCTTTTTTCCAAATTGAAGTGGGTTTATGATATTATCACATTCTGGTATTGCAAAACACAAATTTTGTGTCTTGAGTTTTTCACATGAAGGACATGAGTAGTGAGTACCACTTCCTAAAGTTCCTGCCAAGTGATTTAGTTGGTAAAGAGTAACTCGTTCATTGTAATCAGGAGCATTTTTGAATAACGGCGCAATTTCTTCTACTGATTGACCTTTTGATAACAGAAATGTTGCAAGCATAAATCTTCCAGAGTGTGGGAGATTTTCTCCTTTTTCAAGAATTTCAATGGCGTGCTTTATGCATGGTGGATATTCTCCAGTAGTTACAGTATAAGTTGCAAACTTTTTAGACATGGAAATTAATTTGTTTACTGATTCTTCAAAACCTGAGATCATTGGCGGTGTTTTTGCATTAATAATTTTAGAGCTGATATATGTTCCCAATTCCTTTCGAATTAGTCTGACTGTTTCATGTGGAGTAAGAAAGACCAGACCATTTTCTACATGTCTGTTTATTAATTTCCATTCTCTTTCATGAAAATTTATTGAATGCTTGAGATAATCAGATGCAGGTATTACAAAATAATCATCTTGTTTTTTTATTTGAACTGAAAACAAATCATCAATAATTCTAATTGCCAGTTGTTTTTTTGATTCATCAGAGATATTTGCCAAATCTTTTTCTAGATATTTTTCTGCACGTCTAGCTTCGGCAAGCGCAAATCTTTTGATTAGTGTAGTCATGCCACTTAATTTGAGCAATACAATAGCTAAGAGAAAAGAGAATACCTCTCTTGGAAGTGCAGCTTGATTTGACGCTTGATCTCCTATTAAATCAGAGTGGTAGATTTTTCCATCAGCTGCCACTTCAATTCTATTAAATGCTTTTTCAACCAATGACTTCAGATCTGGATCAGTTCCAAATTGCTCTAGTGTAAAGCCCTTATCTTTTAGATATTGACCCGCATCTGCCAAAAAGGGGTATTTTGCAATTTCATCCTGTCCAAGTGCAAGCATGAATAGTGATTAATGACAATTACATAAAAATCTGGTTTTAATTTTTCAAGTAAATGCTGATTTAAATTATGTTTAGTTAAAATCGAATATATGCAGATCGGTTGCCATGTTTCGATCTCAGGTTCAATTGATAAGGCAGTCGATAATGCCGTAGAAAGAGAGTGTTCTGCTTTTCAGATATTTACTAGAAATCCAAGAGGATGGCATGTAAAAGATCTTTCAGATAGTGATATTACAAATTTCAAAGAGAAATTAAAAGCAAGTAAGATAGATAGATTTGCAACATGCGCCCATATGCCATATTTGCCAAATCTATCCACTCCAAAAGAAGATGGATTTGAAAAATCAGTAAATACACTGATTAATGAAGTCGAGAGATGTGGAAAGTTAGATATTCCATATTTGGTCACACATCTTGGCAGCCATTTAGGAATAGGTGAAGAGGCAGGAATCAAACAACTAGTTAAAGGACTAAACAAAGCAGGACAAACAAAAAACGATGTAATGATTTTACTAGAAAATACTGCTGGGCAAAAAAATTCTGTTGGTGCAAATTTTGAGCAGTTAGCAGAGATTTTTAATCAGTTAAAGCCTGCAAAAAAATTCGGTGTTTGTCTTGATACATGTCATGCATTTGTTTCTGGTTATGATCTAAGAACAGAAAAATCTGTCAGAGATACTTTAGCAAAATTTGATGATATTGTGGGTTTTGAGAATTTGAAGATTTTACATCTTAATGATGCCAAGGGAGAGATTGGCTGCAATCTTGATAGACATTATCATGTGGGATTGGGAAACATTGGAGAAAAAGGATTATCAGAAGTAATAAAAACTGTCAACAAGAAAAAGATTCCAATAATTTTAGAAACTCCAATTGATGATGTTAGAGACGACTTTGAAAATATAAGAAAAGTCAAGGAGTTGGCGTAGGAATTTATTCAGTCATTGGTGAATCAATATAATGAATTATGAAGATGTAATGAAATTAGCACTTGAGCGTGGATTTTACTTTCCTAGCTGTGAGGTTTATGCAGATGCCCAAGCAGGTTTTTGGGAATATGGGCCTTGTGGTGTAAGTTTAAAAAATAAATTTCTAGAATTATGGCGCAGAGAACTAATCAGAAGAGATGGAATGATGGAAATTGATGGTTCACAGATAATGTCAAAATCTGTTTTTGAGGCATCTGGTCACTTGGGAAATTTTGCAGATCCAATAATAAAATGCATAAAATGCAAGTCAACCTTTAGGGCAGACAGAACTATTTCTGAAATCTCAAAAATAGATATTCCTGAAAGTGCAGATTTAGAGGAGTTTGATAATGCTATTTTGCAAAACAACATAAAGTGCCCAAAATGTAAGGGAGATTTTGAAAATACTAAAAAATTCAACATGATGTTCAAAGTAGGAATTGGTCCAGAGGAGGAAACTGCATATCTTAGACCTGAGACATGTCAGTCCATCTTTGTTGATTTTCCAAGACTGTTTAAGACTATGAGAGGCAAACTGCCGATGGGAATAGCCCAAGTTGGTAAGAGTTTTAGAAATGAGATATCACCAAGACAGAGTCTACTACGTTTAAGAGAATTTTACCAGGCAGAGATTGAAGTATTTTGTAATCCTGCAAAATTAGATGACGTGGAAAAATTTTCTGAAATTGCAGATACTATACTTAGAATTCAGACTAATACTGAACCAGTATCAATGACATGCAAAGAGGCAGTTGAATCAGGAGTAATCCCAAACAAGTTTGTTGCATATTATCTTGGAATATTGATTGAATTTTATGAAAAGACAGGAATTGATGTAACAAAAAGCAGATTCAGAAAACTAGGTGATAAAGAAAAAGCATTTTATGCACAAGTTGCATTTGATTTTGAAGTTGAAACTACAATAGGTTGGCTTGAGTTAGTTGCATGCAATTACAGATCAGACTATGATTTATCTAGTCATGCCAAGAAAAGTAAAGAGAAATTTGAAGTGATGGATAATGATGAGAAAGTGTTACCACATGTTTTTGAGATTTCAATGGGAATTGATCGTAGTCTTTACACAATACTTGAGCACTCATTTTATGAGGATAAAGAAAATGAAAGAACCGTACTATCTCTAAAGCCATATTTGGCTCCCATACACATTGGTGTTCTTTCATTGATAAAAAAAAATGGATTAAAAGAAAAGACAGATGAGATATATCTTCAGATCAAAAGAAAATACGATGTATTTTTGGATCATTCCGGTGCGATAGGAAGAAGATACAGAAGACTAGATGAGATAGGTGCGCCATTTGCTATTACTGTTGATCATCAAACTTTGGAAGATCAAACTGTAACATTGCGTAAAAGAGATTCAATGGAACAAAACAGGATCAAGATTTCAGAGATTGACTCTATTCTTTCTGAATTTACTGCCTATCCATAGGTTTTTTAAAAAATATAATTAGATTACTCAGAATAAACAGTAATTGTTTCTGAATGTGTTCTATACTTTACTTTGATAGGCATATCTTTCATTGCTTGGGCTTGTGGAATAATTCCATCGGATGTTTCTAGGGATACAATCCAATGATTTACTAGTGGATCAATTGACGTAATTGAGAATCTTTCAAGTGGACTGTCTGGGCCACTGTATCTTACTCTTATGATTTGATCTTCATATTCAATACTTGTCAATCCACCACGTTGATTTGTAGTACTGTCATGTATTGCACACTCTTCTAAGACACCAATTATACATTGACCATTTGGAGCTATTACATGGAATCTCAAGTTTTGATCAACAGAGTTTGATGCATAAATTAGTGCTGGGTCTGCCAACACTGTATCATTTTCTGTAATGGATTCTAGTGACTTTATCTCTGAGGCTAACATGATTATCGTTTTTGGATAAATGTGTAGTTTAGCAGATTGTGTAGAAATTGATTTGTCATACAAATCAACGCTTGCCATTACATCATAGATGATGTGCTCATCTATGTTGGGGGATTTCCATTCAAGATTAACAATTGTTTCTCCAGTTGCAAATAACTGTGATTTCTTGGATATGACCTCTCCATTTACAATTAGAGATACTATACCGTATGACGGTAGATCTTTGTTATCTACAAATAATTGGGGTTTAACTAGTGAACCGCTTTCTTTGACGGATGCAATATCCATCTCAAATGAAACATCGCCAACAGAGATTGGTTTTACGCCAATGTTGTATTGTTTTGACTCTGCTTCATTTAGATCCTCATCAATAATATGAATCCAGTATGAGATTGCTGGTTCCTGCATCATGTATGATGGAATTGTTGCGCTAATTACATATGTAGAATTTGAAATTGGTAATGATTCTACATCCATTTTGATTGCAACGTATTCTTGTGGTTGTCCCATAGTGATTACTCTGAGTTCGCTTCTCTGTAATGGCGTCTGTGCATATATGATTGCAGAGACACTCAAGTCTTGCTTATCTACATAAGAGAATTCAGATTCAGTCTCTGATCTGTGTTGGGTGTTATTTTCAATTTGGAATTTAACATCAAATATTTTTGGTGCAGATGATGCAATATCTTCATGTATTTCTTCTGGGATTTTACTGATTACTGTTGTTCCTTCACATAATGTGAGATGAACTGCTGACTGGACAGTATTTTTGGATACTCCTTTTTCTTCAGTAACAACTACCATTAAGAATGTCTCATCAGAAGTTATTGGAATTTCATAGAGATATTTGTCTAGTTTTGTAATCTTATTTGATTGCTCATATGGCTGTGTGGTTGCTAGTTTGGCTAAGACTGATCCTGACTTTGCGGTGTGAACAGTTACAGATGGAGCCTTATCAGCATCACTAGATACTAGGATTGTAGCCATGTTTTCTTCACATCTATCATAGGTGATCTCGTTTATTGTCAATGAAGTGCTCAATATTCCACCAAATCCACCCAATCCTCTACCAGAGCCTCCTGGACCTACACCTGTTTTACCTCCACCACTTGATGGTCCTGAAGATGTTGATGGTGAAGATGTTGAATGATGTGAGGATATTGATTTCTTTGAATAGTGATTTGATTCAAATACAATTTCACAAAATCCTGTAGTAGCAGAAGGCTCATTTGATAGTATGGTATCAATTGATGAATCCCATGTAGAACCAACTAGTGTTAAGATTTCAAGATCTGCACATCCATTTGGTAATTTTATGATATCAGGATCAGTTGGAATTGGTATCAATGCTGTTATTTTTGGTTTTACTGCAAAGTTAGTAGGAACTCCCCAATCAATTCCTGTTCCATCTTCCTCATATCGAGACTTGACATCAATGAATAACTCTAGTTGTCTTTGGAAATCATTTGATGGAAGTACAGGTTCTGATACAAGATTATTATCAATTTCAAGAATAACCCAGTCCTGATCTGGTGTTCCAGATATAGCAGCACTAGATGATGATTGGATATCAATATTTGTGATTCCTCCATAGCTTGGCAACACATCTTGCTGTACTGGAATTATCATTCTCTGTCCTGGGGTGATTTGTGAAAGTGGTGGTGTAGATATAATCTGGATATCAGATGAATTCTTATTTGTCACAATTGATGGAATGATTACAGTTAGATCTGATGTTGTAGGTAGAGTGTATTCTGGAATTTCAAGCTCAGATACTATGAATGATCCTAATGATCTATTTGGAATTGAATTGTCAAGCTGAATTGTATTTTGGCTGTCAATTGCATTAGTAATTCCTATACTGTTTAGTTTTCCTACTAGGATTAATTCTGGAAGATCATGGTCGTCTATAAAACCATATGAGATGGAATTTGTAAAGATCTTGGCGTTGTTTGATGTCATCTGAACAAACTGGGTATCATTTAGTACTGGTGCAGTTGTTCCAATAATTGGTGGTGAGTTTTCAATGTTTGCAGATGGTATTAGCTGGAATATTATTTCCGGATGTATATTTACTCCTCTAAGAGATAGTACTGTTTCACTTGATGTTGATGTGTATCCTGCAGGTATTCCAGTTTGGTTAATGATATACGAGATAAGAAGTACATTTGATACATCAATTGTTCCTGCAGTTGCATTAAGATCGCCTATACCATCATCATTAATCAAAAGTAATCCTGTTCCAGTTATAGGATTAGGTGAGATGGTGTATGATGCTCCTCCTATTTGGGATCCATTCTGCTGTGTAATGATTCTCAAATTACCTGTAAGAAGTATGATTGATTCTGATGGAGTCAAGGTCTCAGATAGTGTTGCAGATCTTGCTGAGGTGGTGGTGATTACATCGGAAGCTGATAGTGTCTCAGATAGTGTTGCAGATCTTGCTGCAGTAGAGGATAGTACATCTGAAGCTGATAGTGTTTCAGATAGTGTTGCAGTTCTTGCTGATGTGGTTGTGATTACATCTGAAGCTGATAGTGTCTCAGATAGTGTTGCAGTTCTTGCTGAGGTGGTGGTGATTACATCGGAAGCTGAT
>JBKKCM010000049.1:0-21552 GCA_046712755.1 Nitrosarchaeum sp.
TAATTATACTATACCTACATCTTGAATTTCTTAAAAGGAAAGATCAAAAAATATAATGAAAAAAAACTAAATGATGACTTGAAAAAAATTGAATTTTATACAGATGGAAAAAGACATCTTGAAGCACAGTTAAAGATAGCAATTGATGATGAATCAAAAATGGAGATAAAAGAGAAAATAGATCAGAATAATGAGTTTATTGATATCTGGAAAAAGAATATTGAAATAATAAATAAACAATTAAAAAAATTGGAATAAAGAATTTTTTACTTTAAGGCATTCCTCAAACTGCACATTGAAACTAAAAATTTACTGTGTCAGATAGTCTACTCACAGATCAAGATTAAACCATATCAATGATGAACTTTAATAGATGCAACACTAACATTTTTAATTATAGAGTCATTAGAATTTGAATCGTGGTTTGAAACCTTCACTGCCCATACGAAGGGTTATCTGAAACCCAAGAAAACTTGGAATCTTTTGTAATATTGAATTTATCTACAAATCCAGATGTTACTTCAAGAATATAGAGTGAATTTCCATTAGGTGAAATATCTGGACAGGTCTGTATTTCTAAAGCAGTTTGACATGGTCGAATATTTTCTTCAATGTGGACAACATGACCTTCACTGTCAAACCATATGACATCCAAATAAAATTTCATATTTGGCATCCATATTGAATACAAATCAGGTTTGTCAAAAATAAACAGCATGCCTTCATCAAAAGAAAGTTGTTCCTGAAACATCAATCCTCTAACTCTGCTTGAATCATTGTCTGCTATCTGTACATCTAGAAACACATCATCAAGTTTTATTATTTTGTGTGAAAATTTTACTTCGTCTTGTATAACTGGGGAATAACTATTAAACCAATCCGCAGTCATAAAATTAAACACCAGTAATCCAATGCCAAGAATTATAATCCCGAAAACAATTCCAAGTATGTGTTTAGATTTCATTTATGATCTGTAACTTATATTTTGAATATAATGTAATATTTAGCAATAGTGTTATTTTTTCTTTATCATGATTTTGTATAATTTCTTGGAGACCATCTTTTTAAAAGCAATGAGCTGCTTGTGACTGAAACAGAGCTTGCAGCCATTGCCAAACCTGCTAAGGCTGGATAAAGCAAACCAATACCTGCAACTGGTATGAGTATTGTATTATATGCAAATGCGTAAAATAGATTTTGTTTTATTTTGCCAACCGTTTTTTTGCTTATCTCTATGGCAGTTACGACACTGTTTAGATCATCTCTTAACAGAATGACTTTGCCAGCTTCTAATGCAACATCGGTACCGCTTCCTATTGCGATACCGACATCTGATTGCATTATTGCTGCAGCGTCATTTATGCCATCCCCAATCATTGCCACCTTTTTTCCGCTGTTTTGCAATTCTTTTATAACGTTGACCTTCTCAGATGGCATTACATTGGCAATCACTCTATCTATGGAAAGCTCATTAGCTATTGTAGCAGCTGTTCTTTTGTTATCTCCCGTAAGCATCACTACTTCCACTCCGTTGTCTTTTAATGCCATAATGGCAGACTTTGCACTTTGTTTTGGAGAATCAAGCAATGAAATCAATCCTACTAATTGACTGTTAAGGGCGACAAGTACGACAGTCTTTCCCTCCTGTTGAAATTGTGAGATATGTTCTTCCACTGTACTGATCTCAACTCCTTCTAATTCTAGCTGTTTTGGGCTGCCAACAAGTATTGTGTTTCCGTTGTATGTTGCCCTAACCCCTCTTCCGGGGATTGCAACAAAGTCTGTTGGGTTTTGTAGATCAAGATTTAATTCACTTGCTTTTTTTACAATTGATTTTGCCAATGGGTGTTCAGAATTTTTTTCAGCAATTGCAGCAAACTCTAAGAATTTTTCTTCTGAATTAGGTACAATACTGCCATCTATTAGAGTAATCTGTTTTAGGGATAGTAAATCAATTACTTGCGGCTTTCCTTCAGTAAGAGTTCCTGTTTTGTCAAATACTGCAATCTTTATTTTGCTGAGCATCTCAAGGGCATCCCCGCCTTTAAAGATCACACCATGCTGGGCACCTTTCCCCATTCCCACCATCACTGCAGTTGGAGTTGCAAGACCAAGTGCACATGGACATGCAACAACTAGAATGGCTACTGCTGGAATTAATGCAGCTGCAATATGATGTTCTCCAGGTGGAGTAAGAAAATACCATGACCCAAATGTTACAGTGGCAACAATTAGGACTATAATTGCAAAATATCCCGCAATCTTATCAACAAGGCGTTGCATCGGTGGCTTTCTTCCCATTGCATCTTCAACAAGGTTCATTATTTGTGAGAGCATAGTATCGCTTCCTACCTTTTCAGCTCTTATCAAAAGAGCACCCTCCTTGTTTATTGTACTTCCAATCACTATATCTCCTGGTTTCTTTTCTACAGGCATTGATTCGCCAGTTATCATAGATTCATCAACTGCTGAGTGACCTTCAACTACTATACTATCTACGGGAATTTTTTCACCAGGTTTTATGATCAAGATATCTCCAGATTGGATTAACTCAATTGAAATTTCAGTTTCTGTTTCATTTTTTCTGATTCTTGCAGTCTTTGGTTGAAGTTCTAACATCTTTTTAATTATTGATGATGCCTTTCCCTTGGTCTTGTTTTCAAGATACTTGCCAAGAATTATGAAAGTTATCACAATGGAAGCTGCATCATAGTAGATGTTGTGCCAAGCAGGTGTTGGAAATGTGTTAAACACGCTAAATAGATATGCGGCTGTAGTTCCAGTAACAACCAGAGTATCCATGTTTGCAGACTTCATTTTAGTTATTCTGTATGCTCCAATGTAGAATCTGCTTCCAGTAACAAACTGAACTATGCTTGCACAAACAAAAATTATCAATGCTGCAATTCCTGTTCCTGCAAATGGAATGAATGAAAAAAATTCAGGATAACCAAGAAACATGACAGGAATTGAAAACACTAGTCCGATGAGGAATAATTTTTTCAGTTTCTTTGCTTCAATTTCTTCTGATGTAATAATGTCATCTTCACTTAAAATTTGGAATCCTAATTTGTTAATTATTCTCCTAAGATCTGAAATTGAAAGCAGAGTGGAATTGTATTTAATGACAACTTGATTATTTCCATAATTGACAGATGCTTCTTTGACTCCCTCTATTTCCAGTAATCTCTTTTCTAATTTTTCTGAATCACTGGAATCCGTAATTCCTGTTATCTTTACTGAAAATTTTTCATATACCGTAGAATATCCGATATCTTTTAGCGCATTTTCAATTTTATCTAGATCAATTAATGATGAATCAAACTCTAAAACAGCTTTTTCAGCCGCCAGATTCACTTCACATTTTTTTATGCCCTCAATATCTGACATGTGGTTTTGAATTGCAGTTATACAGCCAGCACAGTGCATGCCTCCAATTTTAAGGGCAGTTTTTTTAATACCTACATTCAGAGTTGATTCATCTTGTTTCAATCTGACTAATAATGACTAACTTCTGATAATTAATATGACATCTTTACAATTGTAATGTTCTATTGTATATGTATTGAGAATAATTGAAAAATTTATAGAACAAGTAATTAAAGCGTAAAAAGATGAGAGTCTCCAAGTGTAGATGTGTCTGTTCCTTTGGAATAATTGGCATGATTTTATGTACTGCTCTAATAGGGCTTAGTACTGTCGGAATGGCAGCTGCAACAATTTCAATTACTGATCAAAGTAACATGGATATGATGTATAATAATTCGGATAGTTTTGTTGATAAAATAATGAAATTCTTTGATAGTACAACAGGTATGACCATTCTTTTAGTGTCATTTGCATCAATGATTGTAGGTATGTGGTATAGAAAAAAGACCAGACTGATTCCAGTTGCAGCAATAGGTGCAGTTTTCATGTTTGCTGGAATGTATCATGAACAGTCTCTCTGGCTACAAATTCTTGGTACTATAATAATGGGATTTACCTATTTGCCAATGTATAGTTTTAGAGTTAGCAAAACACTCAGAGTGTAATTATAATCAGTATGAAATCTATTGGGTGTACTTGTCAATGGTATTTTTGAAAACCTCATACGGCTGGGCTCCAGTAATCTTTGTGTAGCCATTTTCTGAATTTCCAATAAATGTTGTAGGCGTTCCTGTAGAACCAAGATTTGTAGCCAAGGCGGTTAATTGTTGAACTCTTGACTCATACTTTTTACTATCAAGACACAAGCTAAATTCTTCAGCATCAAGGTCTAAATCTATGGCAAATGTTTTTACCTTTTCTGGTGCTCCCCATCCAGAATACTCCTCTCCTTGATTGGAATAAACATAATCATGATACTGATAATATTTTCCTTGTTCTTCTGCACACCATGCACCTTCAGCTAGTGTAAGTGAATCTACTCCATTTACAATAAAATCTAAAAAGTAAAACTTTACTTTCCCAGTATCTATATACTCTTTTTTGATCTCCGGTTCTGTCTGATCAAAGAATCTTTTACAAAATGGACATTGGTAATCCCCAAATTCTACTATGCTAATCGGTGCTGACTCATCACCAATGAATCTTACAAAACTTGGCACTTCAAAGTTAATGCTTCCCTGTATTTTCTTTGAAGATTGGTAAGGGTCAGGCTGTGATTGAGGTTGGTTTGTTGGAATTTGATTTAACACATTTTTTGAATCTTTGAGGATAACAGATGATATGTCAGTTTCGGATCCTAAAACATATCCTCCAAGAAATGCAGAGATGATCGCAATTGTCACAATGCCGATAATTAATTTATTAAAAGTAGATTTTTTTATAATCACATTTGCAGTATTTGTTTTTTCGATATTATCTAATCCCAAATTATTATCTCCTTGATGATGATGCTTTTTATTTAGTATATTTATCTGTAATACCTTACAACTGTAAAGATAGAATTGAGATTCTGATTTTCAATTAATCATCATATCTACAAATACAGATTTTGTTATCAATCCATCTGTAGCGCTAATGGCAAGTGTGTAATTGCCTATTGGTGCAAAATCACTCTCAATTAGTAATCGTATTTTTGAATCTCCAATCTCAGATGGTGAAATCATATCATTTGAAAATTTTGCTGTCATGTTGACCAGACCCAAAGCAGGCTCCATCGAACTTGAAACAACAAAGGAAATTGGTTTTTCAGATACTATCTCTTGATTTTTGTGAATTGCAAAATCAATCATTACAGGTTTTCCAGCAGTATTTTTAGGAATGGTGATTTGGCTGATATCGGTACTAATATCAAATGGAATTGAAATATTTCTGTCTAGGACACCTATTTTATCCGTATTCCATTCTGAAAACCACACACTGTCTTGTGTTACCGTTAATCCTAGTGGATAAACTATCGTTCCATCATGTGGACGACTTGGTATCTCGTATTCTAACAAGGTCATATCCGTAGTGTTAAAAAATGCAATTTTGTTTCCCGTATGCTCATTTATCCACAGTCCATTGTTGTATGATTCTTTTAACCAAAATGGGAGTGTTGTTGCATTAAATGAATTAGCAGATGTCGGAAATCGCTTTACTTGATTTGTATCTAGATGATATTGTGAGATGGTACTTGTTCCATGCTCAGTAAACCAAACCTCATTGCTTGCTACAAAGATGTCTGTTGGAGAATGTACATCTGTTTTAGAGTCATTTGATATTTCAAATGTTTTCTCAATTGATATCATATCCCTATCATTAACAATCTTGAATCGAAGCAATTTGTTTCCCACAACTTGAGCTACCCAGATATTGTCATTTTCTAAAAACAATCCACTTGGAAATGAATTCTCCACAACTTCAAATTCTGTAATTGTATAATTAATTTCTAAATTAGACTGTATAATTTTTTGAATGACTCCTATCGTATTTCCCCCAAGCGTAGTAAACCAAATGTTGCCGTTTTTCTCATCCAGTTTCATCTGAAATGGTGCTGCACTAGTCAGATATGACGTAAATTTTTCATTGATAGAATCAAATCGCCAGAGTGGTTTTGAGCCAGATTGTGTAGCCAAATCATTTCATCTTTATTCTGAATTATTGCCCATCCCATAATGGAGCCTTTTGGCTTGAATTCTTTATCACTAATGAAATAAACAGAATCCATTTTGTCTAGTCTGGAGTCAAATTTGTAAAGATTTGAGTCAGACCCCACAATCCAGACAAATCCTTTCTTGTCTGCTATAATTCCATTCGGTAAAGAACCAACTGGTAAATCATATTCATCAATGTATGGAGTATAGTTTTTTGTAACTGGATCTGATGTGCTTGTGTTATTTTTTTCAAAGAGATGAATTTGGCTAGAAACAAAAAATAACAAAATCAAAACAAACGAAATTGCAAATATTGTGATTATTTTTGTCTTTTTCAATTCCAACAATAATTATTATTTTGCATAAAAAATGTATGACTTTTTTACTCTGGTTATTTCTCTACAGGGTTTCCGATCATATTGCCCCATTCAGTCCAAGAACCATCATAGTTTCGAACCTGAGGGTAGCCCAGCAGATACTTTAGGACAAACCAAGAATGTGATGATCTCTCACCAATTCTACAATAACATATTACATCCTTGTCAGGAGTTACACCTTTTGGGACATAGTTTTGTTTCAATTCTTCATATGTCTTGAAAGTTCCATCAGCATCATTTACAGCCGTAGCCCATGGAATGTTATTTGCACCTGGAATATGTCCGCCCCTTTGTGCATGCTCCATTGGATATTCTGGAGGTGCAGTTATTTCACCTGTGAACTCTTTTGGAGATCTTACATCAACTAGAACAGTGTCATTTTTGTTAATCGCACGTTTGACATCAAAGAGATAAGCCCTGAGACCTTCATTTGGTGGCTGAGCAACATATGTTGTGGGCATGACTTTTGGTTCTTCTACGGTGTATGGTCTTTTTTCTAGCTCCCATTTTTTTCTAGCTCCATCCATTATTTTGATATTTTCGTGACCATAATATTTGAAAATCCAGAAAACAAATGCTGCAAACCAATTGTTAAAGTCACCATAAAGTATAACTTGGCTATCTTTTGTAATTCCATTTCTCTTCATAAGATCTTCAAACTGCTTTTTACCAATGATGTCTCTGGTGATTGGATCATTAATGTCTCGTTTCCACCAAATTAGTGTGGCACCATTAATGTGGCCTTTTTGATATCCATTGACTGGATCATAATCAACTTCAACAAGTCGTATTTTTTCAGATGGTGTATTTTTTGAAACCCATTCAGTATCTACTAAAACCTCTGGATTGAAATAATTCATAGAATAGATGTGATTTGTATCTTATTTTAATATGGTTGCTTACAATTGTAAGATAATGATTCTAAAACAGAATGTCTATTTCATCAAGTTAGAATGGCATCTACTATCTCTCGTATATTTTAAAGATTAATTTTACATTTGTAAAGATCTGTATTAAAATATGCATCTAGTTTCATTATCAAACATGTTTGAAAAACATTGTCCGATGTGTGGAATGGAAGTCAAAAAAGATACTGCAATCAAAAGATTTGGAAAATATCTCTGCTCAGAGCAGCATGCTGACGAATTTGTAAAAAGAGAACAACAAAGACAAAATGAAGAGAGTCACAGAGAACGTCGTGGTGGTTGCTGTTAGCACCATTTTGTTGTGTAAATCAGAATTTGAAAGAACCCCTTCATGTTATTAAAATTAGGTGATTATGCTTGAAGAAAAAATTGATTCTTGGTAGTATCGTTGTAATGGCAGTCATAGTTTCCATATCCTCCATATCGCTTATATCACCTGAGAAAAAAGAAAACACAAAAATTTTTCATGTGAGACTTGCTGATCCAAAACTATATGAAGATGGAATTTTTTCAGATACATTTACCATCGAAAATGGAACGTACAAATTTAGATTTGTTTCAAGTGGTGACAGTCCTAAAGTTTTGACAGTTACCCTCAAAGGAAATTCATTTTCATTTTCTGAAGATTTTAAGCTAAATGGAACTCTACAAGAGCCTGGAACCTACTATACATGGAAATATCGTGGTCAAGACAAAATCCAAATTCCAGATGAACAAAATATACAGATAGTAATCAATCCGCATGGAAATATTCTAGGACCCGTTTCAGTTTATATTGAAAAATAGGATGTAATAATGGTTTTAGGACAAATACATGAAACATGGTGGAAAAATAAGTTGAAAGACACTAGAATTAAACTATCTGTATTGGTTCTACTGTCTGTTATTCTTTTTTCATTTTTATCATTTAGTGATGCTTTTGCGCAAGAATCTATAGATGAATTTGTCACATACTCTAAAAAAAGTAATTTCATCAAAGAGATTCCATTTCCAAATCAAGATCTTGGTTTGAGAGGAATTACAACAGATAAAAATGGCAATGCCTGGATATATCATGCAACACAAAATACAAGTTCTATTTTCAAGTTTGATCCAGTAACGAAAAAATTCTCAAATTTTGATATATTGAAAAAAACCAATACAAAAGATGTAATTGTTACACTTTCTGGAGGGCATATCATTTATGATGAATCAAGAAGTACAATCTGGTTTACAGATTCAAGAACCAATTCCATAGGTAAATTTGACATAGAAAATCAACAAATTGACACCATTGACATACCAACAGAAAATTCTGGGCCAATGGGGCTAATTTTATCACCAGATAAATCAAAGATTTGGTTTACAGAACTAAGTTCAGATAAATTTGCAAGTTTAGATATAAAAACAAATGAAATCAAAGAATATCAAATCAAAGAGAATAGCGGACCAGTATTTCTTGCATTTGATGAAAAGGGTTCTTTATTGATAACTCTTGCTTATTCTAATAATGTTTTAGTTATTGATGTTGCAAACATGCAATCAGATACACTTCCCAATATTTCTGAGATCGGTCTGCAAAAGCCAGACTTTTTTTCACCATTTGGAATTGCAATACTCAAAGACTCTAAAGGAGTGGAAAAATTAATTCTATCTGATCATGGTTCAAGTAGGATAATTGTCTCAGAATTAAATTCTAGTTTGAAAACATACACATCACTGTGGACATCCCCAAATACACTATACCCACAGACTCTTCCAAGCCAGATAGATCTGGATGAATCTGGAAATATCTATTTTGCACAACACGGTGGAAACAAGATTTCAAAAATTGATAAATCCGGTACCGTTACAGAGTATGATATCCCAACAGGTCCTCTCTCTACTACAGTCTATCTTGACGCATCAGAAGACGGAAAAGTGTGGTTTACCGAAGTTTTGGCAAATAAGATTGGTTACCTAGATACCAGCATTTCTGTTCCTTTTGATATACAAGTTGACAAAAAAGAAATTGATTTTACAGAAGAGACATCAAAGCAAGTCAAAGTTATAGTAAATAATCTGAAAAGTAACGCTAACTTGGTATCGCTAGATGATATTAATATTTCACTAGTTGGCATGACGGATTCTGGATTGAATGGAGTTTCTTTTACTACAACTCCATCCATCATTAATTTGAATCAAGAAAATATAGAGTCTACTTTAGATATATTCGTTGACAAAAATGCCAAATCAGGCACATATCAGATAATGATTCAAGTCTCAGCATCAGAGCAGACTGATAAAACTATGATAATATCTAAACTTTACCCATTAACAATAACCATAGATCTGCCAAAACCAATTCTACCTTCAACTATAGAGAAAACTGACTCTGATTCAGAATTTATCATCAAAGATGTAATAATACAGAACGCTGCAATAGCGGCAATAATAATACTAGTATCATCACTCGTGTATCGCAGAATTAAAATAGCAAAGCAGAAAAAGTTTTCAAAGCAAGAATAGTCAAAATTTAATTATTTCTGTGAGTTCATGATTGCCTTAATTCTTCGTTGATATTTATCTTGAAATAGAACTTTGCAGGAAGGACAGCAGAAAAACCTCTGAATATTTGCCATTTTTAATATGCTGGGCTTTTCAGCAATCTTTCTTTCACAATAATCACATTTTATTTTGACATGTAAATCTGAATTGAGTTTTTTGGCTGCAGTTCCATGTGATTTGATATCTGTTTTAGCAAGATCTAATTTTGTGCCAAGTTTTTTCATATCCAATATGGGCGAAACAGATTTTATTATTCCCATGTTTATCAGTCTGTCATAATGTATCTGCACTGTAGGTGTACTTACTTTAATTTCCCTTGAAATCTGTCTAAATGACTTCCTACCGTCTTGAATTAATGATTCAAGTATTGCAATATCTGTTTCATCCAGAGGAAACGACATGATTATCCTAAGACTAACCATTATCTATATCATACATCTTACATTTGTAAACCACATACTTTATTTGAAGAATCAGACTTTGTATAACGGTGAAAGTAGATCCTGTTTGCAAAATGGAAGTGGAAGAAGGTGGTGTGGTTTTAGAGCATGATGGAAAAACATTTCATTTTTGTTGCCCATCATGTAAAGCAGTTTTTGAAAAAAACCCAAGTAAATATCAAAAATAATACTAACCACAGATTCTCATTTTATTAGGTATTATCAGTCATAGCCAATTCAGAATTATTGGTACCTTCTAGAATCCACATATCTCCACCATTATTTGTCATATAGACACTTGAAGCCATGCCGCTTGAGATTTTTTCCATTGCTGTTGCATACATTTCTCCATTTCGTCCTGGTGCAAAATTAAATACAGCACCTGTAGTGGTAATTTGACCTTGCGTTTTTACCATTGTATTTCCACCATCAATGGAAATTGCGATGAATCCCTTTCCGTCTAGTGTAGAAAATACATACATAGTTTTTCCATCTGATGAAAAGCCTATTCCTGTTATTGCACCATTTTCTATATTCAAATCAACATGCTTCCATTGCTGTCCTTTGTCATCACTAACATATAGTCCAGAAACTGTTCCTGCGTATACTCTGTCTGGATTTAGTGGATCTGCAGCAAGTGAAATAATTCTGTCTGGTGGAGTAAGTGATTTCCATGATGTGCCTTCATCCAAAGTTACAAAGAGTTCAGAGCTACCTCCAGGTGAACCATAAACAAGTCCATTTTGTGTTTTGCTAGCAGTCATTGCATGAAAGTCAACTGGACTATCTTTCACTTTGGAAATCATTGTCCATGAATTTCCATTGTCTTTACTGACACGAAAACCAAGGTTGCCATTCATTGCAGATGGGTGTCCACTTGAATACATTATTCCTTCCTTTGAACTGATAGAAAAGCCCATGAGATCTGACTTGTCATTTCCTACTAGTTTCCATCCGTCCAATCCTTTTTTGAATAAACCATTATGTGTTGCAAGATATAATGTGTCATCAGTTCCTGAAAGAAACATCCCCACACCATGTACGTCCATCCATGATCCTAGAAGTTTAGATTTTGGATTATTCGTATTATCTTGCAAACTAGACGTATAACTTACAATAATTCCAATGATAATTATAGATACTATTCCAAGTAGCACATATTTTTTATTTTTTGATTTTGATGATCGATGCTTTTTCATATAATCACATTTGCAGTATTTGTTTTTTCTATGTCCAAAATTATTATCTCCTTAATGATGATGTTCTTTTTTAGATAAATGACATAAGTTTCAACCATTTTTTGAAGTTCAGCTTTTTCGATTTTTACAATAGAATCAAAATCTTTGATATTGTGATATTTCATGAATTTTTTAACTAGAAAAGTGTACATTTTAACAGACTCTGGAGATCTTAATGATTCCTGAAACATCATCAAGCTGTGCTGTAATGTCATACACTGACTAAGAGAATCTAGTAAATAATCTCGTTTATAGTCAATTATTGCAATGAATAATGCACATTACAAAACAATGCCATTCCATTTGATAGCGTCTTGGCGGTTATACAATATCCATCTTGCAATCCTTTACCGCAAATATAGCACTCTACTTCCGATACACTTGATTTTACGTCAGATGTTGTTTTGAAGTATAGATCTTGCATCAGTGTTGATTTTGCCCCCTGCATGGTCACAGGAGATACATCCAATTATCATATAAAGGTACCGTACCATACCGTAATATGCTATTATATGGATAATTAGCCATAAAAGACAAAAAACATGTCAAAACAGTCACCTCATCAATTTAAATAATAAACGAGTAAAATTTTGTCTATGGGTGGACACCTTTGGAAATCCTCAGCCGAAAGTAATACCACTAGAGTTATCTGAAAATCAATTTCAAATATACAATAAAATTTCTAGAAACTATTCACATTCATTTCTCTTTGAATCACTAACAGGTCCAGAAATACTAGCTGAAACATCGGTAATGGGATTTGACCCCAAAATAATTCTCAAAGGATATTCAGACAAGGTAGAAATCACAAGAGACGACAAAATTGAAACTATCCAAACAAATGATCCGTTTGAAGAGCTGAAAAAACTATTAGGAAAATCAGAAGATCAGAGTTACAGATATTTGGGGGGTGCGGTAGGCGTTGTAAATTATGATGCAATCAGACTGGTAGAAAATATTCCAGATACTCATGATTCACCACAACCATTAATGGAGTTTGGAATCTATGATGATGGCATATTATATGATAATCTACACAAGAAATTATTTTATTTTTATCATAATCAAAATAGATTTGAACAATTTAAAATGAGCAGGGATTCATTTGGAGATTTTAAAGCAACTGAAATAGCACGGAATATGGACCAAGAAAAATTCTCAAATATTGTAAACAAGGCAAAACAGTACATTCATGATGGAGATATATTCCAAGTGGTGTTATCTAGAAAGTTTACGTTTGATACACACGGAGATAATCTAACACTATACAAAACACTACGAAGACTAAATCCATCACCATACATGTATCATCTAAAACAAGATAGCAAAACAATCATTGGAGCATCGCCTGAAATGTTAGTAAGAATCACAAATGATAAAGTAGAAACATTCCCAATTGCAGGAACTAGAAAAATTACAGATGATGAGGAGAAAAACAAACAGTTAGCTGATGAATTACTACATGATGAAAAAGAATTAGCAGAGCACACCATGTTAGTGGATTTGGGAAGAAATGATATAGGTAGAGTATGCAAGTATGGAACTGTACACACTGAAGAATTAATGCAGATCAAACGATTCAGTCATGTACAACATATAGTAACACATGTTGTAGGTAATTTGGCGCCTGAAAACGATATGTTTGATGCATTTAAGGCAGTATTTCCAGCAGGAACAGTGTCAGGGGCTCCAAAAGTCAGGGCCATGGAGATAATTGATGAATTAGAATCTGAAGCAAGAGGACCATATGCAGGGGCAGTTGGATATTTTTCATTTAATGGATGCTGTGATTTTGCAATTGCAATTAGAAGTATATTCATAAATGGCAACAAAGGATTTGTGCAATCAGGTGCAGGAATTGTCTCAGACTCTGTTGCAGAAAATGAATTCAAAGAAACTGAACATAAAGCTGGTGCAATGCTTCAAGCACTAAGAGAGGCAACAAAATGAAATTTCTAATTATCGATAATTATGATTCGTTTGTATACAATATTGCGCAATACTTGGGTGAGCTAGGAGTGGATTGCGATGTCATTAGAAATGACAAGATAACACTAGAACAAATAAAACAAAACAACTACGATGCAATAATTATATCACCAGGTCCAGGAACTCCCACAGATAGAAAATATTTTGGGGTATGTAGCGATGTAATCAAAGACATGGGGCCTACCACTCCAATATTAGGAGTGTGTTTGGGACACCAGGGAATCATTGAGGCGTTTGGCGGCAAGATTACAAATGCGGGTTGTGTAAGACATGGTAAGACTAGTCCAGTTAAGCATGTAGATTCAGATTTATTCAAAGATGTAAAGAATCCATTTAGGGCAACAAGATATCATTCACTAGTTGGAGATAAAACAATAATTCCAGATGTATTAGAAGTGACAGCTATTGCAGCTGATGATGGAGAAGTGATGGCAATAAGACACAAAAAATATCTAATAGAAGGAGTACAGTTTCATCCCGAATCAATTATGACAGAAGATGGGAAAAAAATTCTTTCAAATTTCATAAAACAGGTGAAAAACAAAAAATGATTTCAGATTTAATTTCAAAACTACAACAAAAGATAGATCTCACATATGATCAGATGAATTACATCATGACAGAGATGTTATCAGGTAAAATAAATGATAAAGAAAACTTAGATTTTCTATCTAATCTAACAGAAAAAGGTGAAACAGATGATGAGTTGCTTGGGATGCTTGATAAAATGCGAGAATTTGCCCTTAAAGTAGAGCCTAAAAACAAAGGAAAAATAATCGATATGTGTGGTACGGGAGGAGATAACCTTCAAACATTCAATGTATCCACTGCTGCCTCTTTTGTGGTAACAGCTGCTGGCGGAGTTGTAGCAAAACATGGCAATCGTTCTAGTTCAGGCGTTTCTGGAAGTGCAGATATTTTTGAATATTTTGGATATGATCTAAACTCAGAGCCAGATAAAATTGCAGACATACTTCAAAAACACAACATTTGTTTTATGTTTGCACAAAAATTTCATCCGGCAATGAGACATGTATCAAATGCAAGAAAGCAGTTAGGAAAAAGATCAGCGTTTAATCTTTTAGGGCCACTATCAAATCCAGCTTGTGTTAAAAATCAAATGATAGGGATTGGTTCTATTGAGTTTTTAGATAGACTACCACTAATTCTAAAAAGAAATGGAGCAGAAAACATCATGACAGTTCGCTCTGATGATGGCATGGATGAATTTTCTACTAGTGCAACAAACAGAGTATGTATTTTAAGAAATGACAAAGTATTGATGAATTCAATTGAGCCTCTAGTAGTAGGATTACACAAGTCAATACTAAGAGACATTCAAATTAAAACAAGAGAAGATGCAATAAAGGCGTTTGTTGGAGTGTTAAACAATACTGCAAATCAAGCAATGATAGAAACAACAGCTCTTAATGCAGCGGGAGGATTAATTGTTGCAAACATTGTAAATAATTTTGAAGAAGGAGTTGAATTGGCATTAAACACAATTAAAGATGGAAAAGCATTCAAACTATTAGAAAGATTTGTTACAGACACCGGAGATATTTCAAAATTAAAGGAGATGATATGATGGCCGAAAATATTCTAAGAAAACTAGTAAACAATTCACAAACTGCAATTGATGATGGAGTCTACGATGTAGATGTAAAATTGCAAAAATCAAACAAGGATTTTTTACAAATAATAAAATCAGATAATCATGCAACATTACTTACAGAGATAAAGTTTTCATCTCCATCTTTGGGTAAGATTAAAACGTTATCAGACCCAGCTAGTATTGCAAAACAAATGATTGCAGGGGGCTCGAAAGCACTATCTGTTCTTACCCAACCTCATATGTTTAATGGCTTACCAGAGTACTTTATGCAGGTAAGACAAGCAGTAGATGTCCCATTATTGATGAAAGACATTATGATTGATAAGATACAGATTGATGCGGCAGAAAAAATAGGGGCAGATTACATGTTAGTTATTCAATCATTGTTTGACCAAGGATTTCTCAAAGATATTGATGAGTTCATTAAATACGGTCACAAAAAAGGGTTGAAAATTCTACTAGAGGTTCACACAAAACAAGAATTTCAAAATGCGCTAAAAACTGAATCTGATCTAATTGGAATTAACAATAGAAATCTAGACACGTTAGAGATTGACCTTAAAACTACAGAAAGAGTACTAGAAGGGTACAAAAAAATAAGACCGATACTGTCAGAGAGTGGAATTGAGACACCCAAAGATATACAATATCTAAAAAAATGTGGAGCAGATGCATTTCTAATAGGATCTAGTATAATGAAAAGCGATAATATCGAAGAACATGTCAGAAAGTTGGTGAATGCATATTGAAGTATCCTAAAGATGGTAGATTTGGAGAGTTTGGTGGCAAGTATATTCCAGAGACACTAGTACCTGCAATTGAGGAATTAGAAGAAAACTATCTTAAATTCAAAGACAATAAAGATTTCAAAAGAGAATTAGATTATTATCTTAAACAATATGCAGGAAGACCGACTCCGTTATACTATGCAAAAAATTTATCAGAAAAATGCGGTGGTGCTAAAATCTATCTAAAAAGAGAAGATCTTTTGCATGGGGGAGCTCACAAAATAAACAACACATTAGGTCAAGCACTACTTGCAAAAAAAATGAATAAAAAAAGAATCATTGCTGAAACAGGTGCAGGCCAACATGGAGTAGCTACTGCAATGGCATGTGCTGTTTTGGGAATGAAATCAGAAGTATACATGGGATACAAAGATACCATACGACAAAAGCTAAATGTATACAGAATGAATATGCTTGGTGCTAAAGTTCATCCAGTAAAATCAGGCTCAAAAACTCTCAAAGATGCAATCAATGAAGCAATCAGAGACTGGATTACAAATGTAGAATCTACATATTATTTACTAGGCTCTGCAGTAGGTCCTCATCCATATCCTGTAATGGTAAGAGATTTTCAAAGTGTGATAGGAGAAGAAATTAAAGTACAGATGAAAAAAATATCAAACAAAACACCAGATATTGTAATTGCATGTGTTGGCGGAGGATCAAATGCAATCGGGACATTTTATCCACTAGTTGATACAAATGCAGAAATCATTGGAGTCGAAGCTGCAGGTAAAGGATTAAAATCAAAATATCACTCTGCAACATTATCAGCTGGCAGTAAAGGGGTGCTTCATGGAATGATGACATATCTATTACAAGATGATGAAGGACAAATCACAGAAACACATAGTATTTCAGCAGGATTGGATTATCCAGGTGTAGGTCCAGAGCACTCTTATCTAAAAGATACCAACCGAGTAAAGTATCACTCTGCAACAGATGCTGAAGTAATTGATGCATTTTTGATGTTGACTAGAACTGAAGGAATCATTCCAGCTCTAGAGTCAGCTCATGCTATATCTGAAGCAATAAAGGTTGCAAAAAAGAGCAAAAAATCAGAATCAATTGTAGTTACACTTTCAGGAAGAGGAGATAAAGATGTAGAAGAAGTACAAAGGTATCTTAGTAAACATGTCAAGAATTAAAGAAAAATTTGCAGAATTGTCTGCTAAAAAAGAAAAGGCACTAATCGCATACATCATGGTCGGATATCCAAATGAGAATGCAACAATATCTGCAGTAAGAGGATTAATCAAAGGAGGAGCAGATATCATAGAATTAGGATTTCCATTTTCAGATCCTCTTGCAGATGGTCCTACAATTCAAAATGCCAGCACTGTATCTTTAGATAATGGAACTAAGATCAACAAATTTTTCAACATGGTAAAAAAGATTAGAAAAGAAACAGACATACCACTGATTCTAATGACATATACCAATATTTTGTATCATAAAGGATATTCAAAATTTATTGCAGAGGCTAAAAATGCAGGAATTGATGGATTCATTCTTCCAGACATGTCCATTGAAGAATCAAAAGAATATCTTGCATCTGCTAAAAATATGGCAGACACAATATTTTTGATATCTCCAAACACAACAAAATCAAGGATAGAAAAAATTATAAAATCATCTTCGGGATTTTTGTATTTAGTTGCAGTGTATGGTACCACTGGAGTAAAGATAGGAATTCAAAATTACACTCTAAATGCAATCAAAAAAGTTAAAAAAATCACTAATGGAAAGATTCCAGTTGGTGTGGGATTTGGGGTTTCAACTCCTGAGGATGTAAAAAAATATGTCAAAGCAGGAGCTGATGCAGTAATTGTAGGTAGTGCATTTTTAAAACTAATTGAAAAAACACCTCAAAACAAACTTGAATCAAGCATTGCAACATTTACAAAAAGTCTCAAAAGACAAACAGTCCAAACATGACTATTTTTAAAAATTCAATGAATCAGTAACGAACTTTGCCACATTTTCTACATGATAATGTGCCATTAGAGACATATTCATGGTTACAAGGCTCAGATTCTACCATCATGATTTAATTCCAAAAAATTGCAATATTATTGAATAACGATGTAAACTTTGAGTGGGTATACAAAATCATTTTACATAAAACCAATGATCAAATCATTTTACATAAAACCAATGATCAAATCAATTAAAGATTCAAAATGATAATAGATATTGGATTTAAATACACAGGTTTTGATGGTAAAATAATGAGATTTTTCCATAATAAGAAAAATGACTGCATACAATGTGATGCAAAATTTGACAGTCATGATGACTTGGTAAGACACGTCAGACATGAACATCATAAAACTATCGTAATCTGCCAATACTGCAAAAAAGAGTTCATTCATGAAAAGGACAGATTACATCATTCCAGAAAAGAACACAAACGTATGTTGGAGGAGCGTTCACAAAAAGATTCACACCCAGAGGAATACAAAACCCAAAGCAGAGTGGATGCATTCAAATCTAGATTTAGCGATAAACTATAACAGTTCGTTAAAGAGTAGTGGTCTGTTATTTTCAACGGGAAGTGGGGGGGAACTCTATTTTAGGTAAAGACCACCATCTAGATGTACTCAGCATATAGATATGTATTGTAAAATAAAAAATACGCGTTAAAAAGTCCAAACACACGTTAAAAAAAATAAGAAATTTTATACACATGTAAGACATCCACGCTAGAATAAGAGATCGCATCATTTCAGTGTCTGATCAGCAAAACATACAAAAACTAGAGACTTGTTTTCTTAATGTGCAGACGAAGCTTATTTTTGTCACAGGGGGGGTAATGTCAGGCCTTGGAAAAGGTGTAACAACATCATCGATTGCAAAATTATTACAATTAGCAGGTCAAAAAGTGTCTTGTATCAAAATAGATCCCTATCTTAATTATGATGCAGGAACTATGAATCCGATTGCTCATGGAGAGGTCTTTGTAACAGAAGACGGGGGTGAATGCGACATGGATATTGGAAACTATGAGAGATTTCTAAATCAGAACATTCCAAAAAGTCACAACATTACCACAGCTCAAGTATATTCAGCAGTAATTGAAGCAGAAAGAAAAGGAGAGTATCTAGGGGCATGTGTTCAGATAATTCCTCATATCACAGATGAAATCAAAAATAGAATTAGAAAAATTGCCGAAGAAGAAAAACTTGATTTTTTGATTGTAGAATGTGGAGGTACAGTAGGAGATATAGAATCATTACCATTTTTAGAGGCACTAAGACAGATGAGAGTCGAAGAAGGACCACAAAATGTAATTTTTGTCCATGTTACACTTGCACCATCATTGGATGTAGTAGGAGAGCAAAAAACAAAACCTACAAAGCACAGTGCACAAGAATTAAGAAGAAATGGCATTCAGCCTGATTTTTTGGCAGTAAGATGTACAACAGCGCTGGAAGAAAAGACAAAGAAAAAAATTGCATTATTTACCAATGTTACTGCAAATGACGTACTATCATGTCATGATGTAAAATCAATTTTTCAAGTACCACAGATATTATATGATCAGGGAATAATGGATTCCTTATTTACAAAGTTTGGAAAAGTTGGAATGGTAAATGCATCTGCAAATTGGGATAAGTGGAATAGTATTGCAGAATCTATGATAAATCATGAAGACCAGAAAGTAAGAATTGCAATGGTTGGAAAATACGTTACACTTGCAGATAGTTATGTCAGCGTAAATCATGCGCTAAAGCACGCAGGTGCAAAGTTGGGAAAATCAGTTGAAATCGACTGGATTGATTCAGAATCAATGACAGATTATAACAATTTATCAAAATATGATGGCATACTAGTTCCAGGCGGATTTGGAACCAGAGGTTCAGAAGGAATCATAAAAACTGCAAATTATGCAAGAGAGAAAAACATACCATATCTTGGGATATGTTTTGGATTTCAGCTAGCTGCAATTGCATTTGGAAGAAATGTTTTGAAGTTAGAGGATGCAAATTCTACTGAAATAAAACCAGATGCTAAAAATCCAATTGTGGATTTACTTCCAGAGCAAAAAAACATATCAGATATGGGAGGATCATTAAGGCTTGGCGCAAACGATATTCAAATAAAACCAAATACAATATCGCATAAAATCTACAATGCAAATACAATTAGCAAAAGACACAGACATAGATATGAAATCAATAAAAAATACATTCCAGAATTTGAAAAAAATGGGTTGATATTTTCAGCTGAAAGTGATGGGGGCAAAAGAATGGAAATGTTAGAGATCCCGTCTCATAAATTCTATCTCGGAGTGCAGTTTCATCCAGAATTTAACAGTAGGCCAGGATATCCAGAGCAGGCATTTGAGGCATTTGTAAAAGCTGCATCTCAGAAATAGAAAATATATTATTTTTAATAATTAACAATACTAAAAATAAGAACCAAAAGTCATTCTATCTTTGATATTTCATAGATTTTTTGTCGTGCATCTCTAATTGAGACCTTCTTTTTGACATAGCCTTTTTTGAGCAAATGGCTAAGTGCTAATCTAACAGTTCTGTCTGGAAGTAGAGTCTTGTTTGCAAGGTCTTTTTGTGTAAGCGCTCCTTCATACTCTAATGTCTTTAGCAACAATTTAGAGCTTGGAGGCATACTGAGTAGTTCTTCAGCCAGATGCACCTTCTTTGCAAGTGCAGAGATTGCAGTAGAGTCTGTTTTGAGTCGAATTATTTTTGCAGGAGGTAAAAATTGGGTACATTCTACCATATTGTTTACTTTGTATCTATCTAGTCCATCAAGAACAACTTCACAGTGCAGTCTAGCTGAAATATCGCTAATTTGAATAGAACTTTTATTTGATACAATGATTGGTCTTCGTGTAATATCTAAAGAGTTCACTGAAATTATTTCAAATACGCCAGAATCCTGAAACAACATAGGTCCACCAGCAGACATCGAATATGCAGAAGACCCAATCGGCGTAGATACAATAATTCCATCGCTGTTATCGTGCCATACTTCTTCATCATTTACACGTAATGTGTGCTCCATAAGCATTGCACTTTTTGATGAAAATACTGCAACATCATTTAATACAGGATAGACATTTTTTCCATCAATTTTTACTCCTAGTCTTGGAACTTCCTCTACCGTGTAATTTTGTTTTTTTAGTATTCTTACATATGAGGGAAATTCTCTAAGATCTATCTGAGCTAAAAATCCACTAGATTCACCTTCACTTATTCCTAAAACAGGTGTTGTTGAATCAAAAGATCTATGAAAATAATTTCTAACTCCCTTATCTCCACCCAACACCAAAATACAATCAGCTTGTTTTACTTTTGATTTTGCAGTAATTACAAATGATTCGATTTCAGCGTCATCTAAAATTTTTTTTATGATCTTTGCTGCAGAGTCTGTTGTACCAGAACCATAGATTCCTATTTGCACAGAGAAATAAAACTAGGAGTACAATAAAAGGATAAAGTGCTAAATCGTTCTATATTTTACGAGATTGTAAAAATAAGAAGCATTAGTCTCAATTGCACTCTTTTGAGGTATTTTTAGCAGACCCACTTGTTTTGAGTCAAGTGCAGCCTGTGCAGCCC
>JBKKCM010000050.1:0-37378 GCA_046712755.1 Nitrosarchaeum sp.
AAATACATCTGAGGAGGGTGAATCATATCGAAAAGCAATGTTTGCAGCATTAAATTTTGCATGGAGTAATAGACAAATGATTACTCATTGGACAAGAAAATCTTTTGAACGAGTTTTTAATCAAACAGAATCTGATCTTGATATGAGTTTAGTTTATGACGTTGCTCATAATATTGCTAAAGTTGAAAAACATAAGGTTGACGGTAAGGAAAGAAAAGTTGTGGTTCATAGAAAAGGTGCAACGCGTGCATTTCCTGCAAATCGGGATGAAGTTCCATTAAAATACAGAGATCTTGGACAGCCTGTTTTGGTTCCAGGTTCAATGGGAACTGCTAGCTGGATATTACTTGGACAACCAAATTCTATGAATTTGAGTTTTGGTTCTACTGCTCATGGTGCTGGTAGAACAATGTCTAGATCAAAAGCAAGAAGAGATTTCACAGAAGACAATGTTAGAAAATCACTTAGTGATAAGGGCATATTTATCAAGGCATTAACACGTGATGGAGTTGTGGAAGAAACTCCTCAAGCATACAAGGATGTTGATGCAGTAGTCAATGTTTCTCATAATCTAGGAATAGCCACTAAAGTAGCAAAATTGCTGCCTATAGGTGTGATAAAAGGTTGAGTGACGAAGACTCTGAGCTTGAAAGATTAAAGGCAAAAAGACTTGCAGAAATGCAACAAAATATTTCTACTAGACAAGAAATAGAAAAATCTACTAGTAATTTACAGCCAAAAGAAATAAAAAATCCTAGGGACATCCTCGTTGAACATCTTGGATTTAGAGGTCTAGAAGTTTTAAGCAATGCAGAATTACAATTTCCAAATGATACAAAAACGGTTGTAGAAAAATTATCTGAACTAATCATATCTGGAGATATTACTGAAATTATTGACGGTGGAAAATTGTTGATGTTATTTCGGTCAATAGGTCTTAACATAAGGATGGAAACTAAGATCAACATTGAACAAGATGGAAAGTTTGTGTCTCTGTCTGATAAATTAAGTGGTCATTCATCAGATGATGAAGAATAATGGATACTGTTTTTGAAATAAGCACAAAAAATTATAGTGATGATTTACTGCTTATAAAAAAAACACTATCTCACATGGAAACTTTGGTTGGTAGTTCTAATGGTTATGCTCTTAGTGAATCATCTTCGAAATTCGGATGGACCTTTTTCAAATTATCTTTTAAACCTAATCTGCAAAACGGAATTGAAGAAAAATTTGCAGATATGTTAAACAAATATAGATTGAACAACCAATCTCAAAAATTTACCAAATTTATGACTGATTATTTTCAAGCCAAAGGTTGTAGCATTCGAATTAAAATGCTGGACTAGACTCTTCTTCCTCTTTTTCCACCCTTCTTTCTGGTGGTGTCATGAGGAATTGGTGTTACATCATCTATTCTTCCAATTTTAAATCCGCCTCTTGCCAAAGCTCTGATTGCAGCTTGTGCACCTGGCCCTGGTACTCTAGAGCCTACTCCTCCAACAGCTCGTACTCTGATATGAAATCCTGTAAATCCTTTTGTATGTGCAACTTCTACAACTGCATTTGCAGCTTTCATTGCAGCAAAAGGTGATGATTCGTATCTATCTGCATTAACATGAACTCCACCTGAGCTAATGGAAACAGTTTCTCCACCGGTTAGATCAGTCATGTGAATAATTGTATTGTTATAACTACTGTAAATATGAGCAATTCCCCATTTTTCTGGACCTTCTGTCTTTGTCTCTGGTCTAGATTTTGTTTGAACCTCTTCATGTTCTTTCTCTTCAACTGTGGATTTTACTTCAATCTCAGCTTCGATTTCTGACAATGTCTACACACATCTTAAAGGGTTTAAAAAACATTGATTTTTTGAATCTGCCTTATTTTGAGCATTTGGCATCTTCATTATTGCTCAAATACTATGTTTTATTTGCTCTTGTATGATGTCAATCCTTTGGATTGCGGTAGGTATTGCAATTGTCTCTGCATTATTAGGTTCCTTAGTTTTCGAATTTCTAACACCTGATAACATTTCTCCGATAATTGCATTAGAAGAAAAATGTGAAAAAATTGCTAAAGAGGGATTTCAAATACATGTTTCATATCCTGATTCGCAACCAGATCAACTTCCTACAGCTGATATGAACAGATTGATGTATCTTGATGAGATGTGGATTAAGGATTGTGTTTCTGGATTGCCTGCTGAATCAATTTTTAATATAGTTCAAAAAGTAGAACATGATTTTTACTCTGGTGAATGATTTATTTTCTAAAGTGATGCCAACCTAAATCTTTCAAAGGAACAAACTTTTCTTGTTTTTCAAGAAATACCCCTTTACCTTTAGTTACATAACCGATTTCAATTATCGGTGTTTTTAATATTGATGCATTTTTTTTGATTAATGATTTATGTTTTTTTGAAGTGGTAAACACAAATTCATATTCTTCCCCACCATGAAATACTAAATCATCTGAATCTATGTTGTATGATTTAGCAAATTCTAATAGATCTTTTCCAGTTGGAATATTATTTATTATAAATTTACATTTACTCTGATCTGCCATTTCATTTAATGTAGTGGATAGACCATCACTAGAATCCATTGATGATGTGAAATACTTTCTACTTTTTACTCCAAAATCTAATTTTGGATTTGGATTGACAACTGATTTTATTGCCTTTTTAACAAAATGTTCCTTGCCTTTCTTTTTTCCAAGTAATATCTTAAGACCTGATGCCGTATATCCAAACGGACCTGTTACAAATATTACATCTCCTATTTTTGCTCCTTTTCGTTTGACTATCTTATCGGTTGTTCCAAATATGGACACATTGATTACAATTTCTTTTCCTTCGTTTGTATCCCCCCCTAAAATTTTAATGTCAAATTCATTGGATGCATGTCTAAATCCTTTTGCCATCTCATTGATTTTTGTACGTGAAATCATTTTTGGCAAATTTAGTGAAATAATTCCGTATTGAGGCTTGACTCCTTTTGCAGCAAAATCACTAATGCATGCTATGATACTTTTCCTTGCAGCATCATGCATTCTCATTTTTGAAGGCATATCTGTACTCTGAACAAATGTATCCACTTTTAATACGATTTTTGTTTTACCAATTTTGAAAACTTCTACATCTTCTGAAATAAATTTTTTATTTCTTAATTTTTTTTGGAAAATTTTGATTATTGTTGTTTCATCTAATATGGTCATAACATTGTTTCACTAATTCTAATGTATTTTTCACAATTTTCTTACATTTATCTACATTGTTTGATTCTGCTGAAACTCTTATGATGTCTTCTGTATTTGATTTTCTAATCAAAACCCAACTATCTTCATCTATTATTCCTTTAATCCCATCTTGAGTGATAACTTCAGAATACTCTTTTGCAAATCTACTTGAGACTTCTTCTATGACTTTATCATGAAAAACAGAATCCACTTTAATTTTCTCTCTTTGTTGATCATAACTTTCCATAAAATCTAATATCTCATTAAACTTTGAATTTCCCAACATTGAAGCTATAAGACCACTTGTCAGAATTCCTTCTCTACAATAATTAAATTCTGGTAAAATAAAACCACCACTGCTTCCTTCCCCACCTGCTTGAGCGTTTGTTTTTAACATTAAATCTATCACATTTGCTTCTCCAACTTTTGATCTCTGAATACTTCCTCCCTTTTCTTTGATAAATTTTTCAACTGAAATACTTGTATCAATACTTAATACAAATTGTTTATATCCTAACTCCAAAGCTTTTGCAACTCCCAAACCTAATGTTACATCCGGTGTTTGTTTTTTTCCTTTTCTTACAACTACTAAACGATCCCCATCTAAATCAAAAGCAAATCCAATTCCTTTTTCAGATGTTGCAGTAATCAGATCTGATAAACTATCTGTAGTTGGATCAGGGCCTCTAGTACAATTACTTATATTTTCATTAATTACTTTTACTTTACATCCTAACTGTCTTAACAAATTTGGGGCAAATTCCTTTGCAGCTCCTCCTCCTATATCGATAACAACTTCTGGTTGATTTTCTATATTTCCTATGAGTTTTTTTGCATCTTCTAAATATGATGACGTAATTTGTTCTTCAACTCCTATTTTTGATTTTAAAATTTCTTGGTTTTCAATGATATTTGGTAATTCTTTTTCATTAACTCCTCTTCCGTTTATGATGAATTTTATTCCATTCCATTCTAATGGATTATGCGACGAAGTGATCACTAATCCTGCCCCATATTTCCTTGATTCACGAAAAACTACTGGAGTTGGTACTGTCTCTAAATTGTATACGTTTATTCCATTTTTCATTAATGCTGCAGATGCAGTTTCTTTGATCATTGTTCCTGACGGTCTTGTATCTTTACCTATAACACACTTCTTTGATTCAATTAAAGATGAAAAATTATTACAAAATTGTAATGTATCTTTTAGATTAAAATCATTCCCAAATATCCCTCTAATTCCAGAAATTGTTTTTTTCATTTGATCCAACTCGGAAAGACTTTTTATTAACTCTGATGGCATAACCGAAAAGTGCCTTGGTAGCTCAGCCTGGTAGAGCGAACGCCTCGTAAGCGTTAGGTCGTGGGGTCGGAGCCCACCCGAGGCTTATCTTGTAATAATTTTTAAAATTATGTGAATTTTTTTAACTATTCTTAATCATCAAATGTTTCAATATCTATTTCTAATTCTTTTCCTAAACCTTCCCACCATTGTTTCGTTTCGTTTACCATGTTCCCCTCACAATTACCTTAAATTCTCCTTTATAGATCTGTCGATTGATCCATATTTGATCAACATTATCTAAAATTTTAAATTTGAATATGTTTTAAATTCTATTGCTTTCTTTTTGTCTTATCTTTTTACGATAAATTATAATTGCCAGTGTTCCAGCTGCACAACCAAAAAATACCGGCCAACGTAATTCATTTCCTATCATTCCTAAATAAGAATAAACTGTACCGCCAATCAATGCAAATCCGATCAATTCAAGAATCTTAATCATATTTTTTCTATTATCCCACAGTTAAATTAAAAAGATATATGGTTTTGTAAATCCTATAGCTCATGGATAAATATCTAATAGTTATTATGATTTTTCTCATTGTTACAATACCAATGTCCCTCATATCCACTTCTACTGGCCAACTCCAAGAACACCCAAATTTTCTATATTTTTATGCCTCGATTGTAGGCATATCTGCAATTATCATTTATAGCTCATATAAGGAAAGAAAACAAAGACAAAAAGATAACATAAAAAGAAGATCTAAAAAATAAATCTTAAAGTTCTAATCCAAAGGATTCTGCAATACCTGCAAATTTTGCGTAAGATTCCAAATACTGTCTTCCTTTTTCAGTTATTACAAATGTATTTTTATTATCAAATTCTATTTTATTGATTAACCCAGAACCTGTTAAATTTTCCAAAAATCTTGATAATCTGGAATGTGATAGATTTGCCTTTGTTAGCAATGATGTTGTTTTGATACCCTGTTGACCTGACTGTTCAGTGACAGTCAAAAGATCTGCAACAATTTGCATACTTGTTCTATAGGAAACCATTATGATAGCAAGTATAAAACCGAGATATAAGGGTATTACCACCAATTCAGATCAGATAAATACGCTCTAATCTGATTTTTGTTATATTGGCATCCCAATCTATTCCATGGTTTGATAATTTTATGGGCGTAGCATATCGCTACTATGATCTAAGAATGAATGTTGTGCCTCTATTTGCTGATAGAAAAGAGGCTTCAACTATTTGGCATGATACAATACATTGGTGGTTAGATCCGTCAATAAAGATCAGATTTGTTGAGATCGATGATAAATACTGGTTCATAATCGGTTCTGATTCTCAGCGCCCCGAATCTAATTTCTCTTTTTTTAAGATTTTACAAAAGTCAGAAAATTATGAGCGATTCAAGAAAGGACATGGTGGTGAAGCATATCTGCGATTAGGTGTTTATACAAAAAAATCACGCAAGGATGTAAAAAATGATGCATTATGTGATTGTGGACATGAAGCAGAGGATCATGATGAAGGTGACGATGATGTATGTTTATACAAAGAATGTAATTGCAAAAAATTTTCTAGTTTTCAGGTGACTTTGCTAAAAAGAAAAAAAACAATCACTGACATTGCATTTCTAGAAGAAAAAAACGTAAAAGAAGATGCACTTGCCTGGAATTGTCTTTCTGTTAACAAATATTCAAAATCTGACTAATTCTATTCTTCTTTGTTTACTCTAACATGATCTCCTGGATAGTGTTTATCTATTTTTTTTGAATAACATTTTCCACAAAGTGGACCCTTAATCCCCCATTCTTCCATGGGATTGAAGTGTAAAGATATTTTGTTACTACAAATTGTACATTTTTCTTTAGATCCCAAAGTAATTCTGCTCTCTTTCATCTATATAAAAAAGATTCTAGATCTAGGAACATATTTGAAAAATCATGTTAAATAATACTGGTTTATAGGAATTCTAGGTAGTAGTCTGACCAATGTAAACCTCCTGCAAATTTTTACTTGGTTAGGCTTCTACCTATTTTAAAATCTAAAACAAGTTGTTTGCAAGTTTTTTCAAGGCTGAAATCTCTTCTTCTTCTTGTCTTATTTTTTTATCTATGACTCTAAGCATTGAATCATTCCATACATGTTGTGAGAAGAAATTATGCTTTGTATTTGCCAATTCTATTTCATCACCTACTATAGTATCTTCTAAAAATTTGGTCACTACAATATCTGCAATTTTTAAAATTCTAGCATTTAGTTTAAAACTACGAAATATCGGCTCCATTTTTCTTACATCATTTTTAAAATCTCCTTTGGTTTCTATGATTTCTTTATGTAAAATTCTAAAGTAAACTCCAACATAAAACAAAGTTGCATATCTTTTTGTTTTATGTCCACCTTGTTTTCCATATTTCAATGTCTTTTTTGCATATTCTTTGACAAGATACGGATAAAGTAAAATTCTGTAATCGTCTTTTAGATTGTCATTGAATATGTCATCATACTTACTTCCTCTTGGAAGAAATTGAGCTGGAGAACTATATGCTTCTGTAGGCCTTTGTTCAATTCCAGCTACAAGAGCCTGAATAGCATCTTTTGCTACAATTACTTTTTTGTGATTATCTGGAAGATACTCATTGTATATGGAATCTCCTTCGTATTCTGATTGTTTTGATTTTGATTTTGTGTCAAACGATCCTGCTTGAATCTCATAAAAATACCCACAATTTTTTAGTTGTGATTTAATGGATTTGTGAAAATCCATTAATGACACAAGATCTTTTCCTCTAACTGAATTTTGTGAGTTTCTGTATTTTGTAATGTTATTTTGTTCTTGTTCGTCGTCTGCTTTGATTATGGTTACTGTCATAGAACCCTCCATGTTTTTAGTTCGTTTTGAATGATCAAGGATTGAATTAGATGTTTGTGCACCGTTTACAATCTGTGGTGCATAGAGTTCAATCATATTATCTCCTAATTCTTCAAAATCACTAACTACAATTGTAATTCCATTATTATAATAGAAAAATTTTCCTGGATTACTCTGAAGCGTTTCTCGTAATCCTTTGTTTACCGTTGTTTTAAATTGCATCCACTGTCTGATATTTGATTCAAACACGTAATCTCTATTCTTGTTGACAAATTCGGTTAGTTCTCTTAATTTCAAAATCCCCAGAATTGTATTGTCATGTCTAAGCATTCTTTCTAATTTTATTGATGATCTTTTCCCGGCAGCAGGTTTTTTTATTCGCTCCCATAATTTTTGGATGATCTTTTCAATGTCTATGATTTCGACTAGATCGTCTTGGTACTCCACTTTTTGATCTGTCACATAACAGCATTTTATTTTTAGATTCTTTTCCTTGATTTTTGTAACAAGCTGTGCTAATTCAGGCCTCATCTTTGTTACGTCTTTTCCAAGCAAACGCTTTGTATCTTCTTTGAATTTGGCAATCGCTTCAAATGAATGAGATGTTCCATATTTTGATTGAAATAGACGAATAGTATTATCTGAAAAATCTACTGGAAGATATGCATCAATACCAAGATCATTTGCACCATCAACAATTGCATCTGCTGCATCATCTTCTGTAGCCTCAAAAACTCGTGTGAGAACCCATTGAAGAAAATTATTGCCTTTTTCTACCTCACTTTTTGAATTTTCAGCATATTCTTGTATGCTTCCTCTGACATTTTCTGAAAACCCTTCTAAAGGTATACTGGAATTTTTTTGAGTTAATAGAGTATGTGAACCTGGAATGTACTCTAATAATCCACTACCGTTTTGAGCCAAAGTGATTTTTCTAATATGTTATATATTTAGAGAATTTGGTAATTACATAATAACTCAGTTCTATATGTGATGTAATTTGGGGAAAAAAAGAATAGTAATAATCTCAATCATTGTAATAATCATAGGAATAACATTAGGAATTGTAATCTTATCTCAAAATACTATTGTTCAAGATATTGATGACCAAAGAACAATTCTCAAAGGAGATGTTATTATGTCAACAAAAGTTTCACGTCCAGGATGTGAAAAAACTGATTCTTGTTACACTCCATCAAAAATTGTAATAAAACAAGGCGGTTCAGTTACTTGGGTAAATGAAGATGTTGCATTTCATAGTGTGACCTCTGGTTATTATGATGAGCCAAGTGAAATTTTTGATAGTGACTATTTAAATCCTGAGGAATCATTTACATTTGTTTTTGAAAATATTGGAACCTATGATTATTTTTGTACATTACATCCTTGGATGAAAGGACAAGTAATTGTCGAATTGTCTTAAAATGCTGAAAGGTGAGGAAGGGAGTCGAACCCCTTTGTATAAGCTTTGCAGGCTCACGCATAACCGTTCTGCCACCGCACCGTTTTGAAAAATATGAAATGAATAATTAAACTCTTTAGATTATTACTAACAAAAAAGATTAGAATTTCTTTCTAATTCCAACAATAACCATGGCAGGAGCTATAAAGTATATTCCTACATTCAATAGAATCAAACTAATTCCGTATCCTAGTACACTGGCTTCTGAATCCATATCAACATAATTTAGAATTGATAAAGAAGAAATCAAAGGCGTAATTGCAATCTTTACTGCTTCTTTGAACACTGGATTTTCTCTTTCCCAGTCTGCAATAGTAGGACTAAATGAATAGTAAAACTCGTTAAAACCAACCATAAATGATGTTCCTGAGGCGGTTTGTAATAGGGAATTGTCTCTTAACTCTCTTAATTGTTGTACTTGTGGTGCAAGTTCAGAGTCATATGTTGCAGTTGCAATGAGACAACCACCACTTTGGGATTTACTTTCTTGAGCCACAACTTTTTCTTCTGGAACACATTGACCATTCTTTTCCACAGTTCCTTTGCCACAAGATGGTTGAGTAATTTCTGAAGTTGTATCTTGTTGTGTTGTAGCCACTTCTTTGACAGGTTCTGCTACAGTTTCTTTTGGCACATATTCTTTGACAGGTTCTACCACAGTTTCTTTTGGTACATCTTCTTTGATCTTAGGTGGTTCACTTGAAATATTAATTGTCAAAACTTTTTTCATCTGAATGTTGATCACAGTTGGACCGCCTGCTTCACCTTTTTCAATTGCCAACATTGTTGGACTGAATGTATTTCTTTGATTATAATCGGAAGGAATAGTGACACTAATCTCTACAAATTTGACCTGATTTGGTTGCAAGTCAACTTTTTCTGAAAATGATAAAAATTCCGAACCTTCTCCCTGAGCGATTAATTCGACTGTGATTGTTTTTGTTGGATTATCTGATATTAGACCCCATTGAAGAATTTGACTTTCCCCAGGATTGACATCTGCAACTAATTTTCCTGCAACCTGTTGAAGTGCAAAAGATTGAACATTAAACCCAAAACTGAGTACCGTTACAAGAATTACTAAAATTATGAACTTATTCACATTCAGTCTAGATAACACCAGTTAAAATATTTTCGAGTAACTATTTGCACTATCTGATTAGGAGTCAAAAAAGGTTAAGTAATGTAGATTATCTTTGATTTTGTTGGGCTGGCTAGTTACTGTTTTAGTATTGTCTTTGATTCTTGTTTTGTTAACTAATCATGCCTATGCACAAGTGCGCGATTCTGATAAAAAACCACTTGACAAAAAGTTCGAGTCATCAAAAACCCTTCTACAAAAAGATGAAAAAATATACATTCTACTTTATCAAGATGATGTGAACAGTACTGATATTGATGACATAAAAAAACAGGGAGGTACAATAAAGTATTCCTATAATCTGTTAAAGGCAGTAGCAATTTATGCAGATGATGTAAAGATACAAAAAATAAAGTCAAACAAAAAAATTCAAAATGTTTTCGAAGATCAGATAATGTATGCATTTCTTAGTAACAGCGTGCCGCATATTGGAGCAAACACTGTACAATCTTCAGGTATTACAGGTTCTGGAGTTAAGGTGTGTGTTGTAGATACGGGTATTGATGACACACACCCATCATTAAATCCCCTAATAGTTCAATACGATTTTGTTAATGGTGACAATGATGCAACAGATGATCAAGGTCACGGAACTCATGTTGCAGGAATTATTGCATCAAGAAATTCTTTTTACAAGGGAGTTGCACCCGATGCGTCATTAATGGCAGCGAAAGTTCTGGGTAACACCGGTAGTGGTTCCTGGTCTGATGTAATTGCAGGAATTGATTGGTGTGTTGCAAATGGGGCTGATGTGATAAATCTAAGTTTGGGGGGTGGTCTTTTTACTGGCACGTGTGATTCAGAGCCAGTCGCAATTGCAGTAAACAATGCTGTTGATGCAGGAGTTGTAGTTGCAGTAGCTACTGGCAATGGTGGTTTCATTAATGCAGTATCTTCTCCTGCATGCGCTTCAAAAGTAATTGCAGTTGGTGCAGTATATACCGATGATGCTAGAACACCTTTTTCAAATGAAGGTCCGCAACTCGATGTTGTTGCGCCAGGTGTTGCAATAACCTCACTTAATGCGCCAATAAAGGGAGGTGGATTTGTTGCCTTTAGTGGAACATCTATGGCAACCCCCCATGTTGCGGGACTTGCTGCATTGCTTTTAGATACAAATCCATCACTTACATCATCTCAAATTTCAACTTCGATAAAAAATACTGCACTTGATCTTGGCACTGCAGGCTTTGATACAATTTACGGATTTGGAAGAATTCAATCCTACAATGCTTATCAAGATATCTTATTAGTAACTGCAGGTCCACCTGAAGAATACGGGATTGCACTTGGCGATGGTGAAATAACAGTTACTTGGACAACCCCTGAACTTGGAGATATTAGTGACAGTAGGATAACTGGCTACAAGATTTATCGAGGTAACCCTAGTGGATTTGTACCAATCACTACAATTTCTGGATCTGGTTCTTCATCATACAAAGACATTCCACTGACTAATGGTTCTCAATATTGCTATTATTTGGTTGCATTGATTGGTTCAACTGAAGGCCTTCCAACAACTATCAAATGTTATACTCCACATTCTTTTGGCTCCACTGTGCATAAAGTCGAAGCATCGAATTTTGTGTCAAACACATTTGGGCATCTTCCAAACCCAATTCTTGTTTTTGGAACTAGTGGTCAATTTGCATACTATGAAATCAATGTCCCAAGTACAGGACCATATGACATTCTAATTTATGGGGAAAACGACACCCCAGGTCCAGTTGATGTTCAAGTTGTGTTGGATGATGTATCAACACAAATAATTTCGTTTTCAGACGACAACAATGAATACACAGAAAAGACTGCATTTTCCACAAACCTTAGCTCCGGCACCCACACAATTGAGATATCATTTCTAAATGATTTTTCTTCGAGTCCTTCAAATGACAGAAATTATCTACACAGATGGATTAGAGTAATTGAAGGTACGGCACCTCCGCCAAGCCAATACACTTTTCAAGCTATAGGCCAAACCACAATTTTAGGCACATGTGGAATGTTATTTCCAAATAGCAATGTGGTTAATTATGGCCCATTATCCCCAGACCAACTAAGTTCAGAAATTACTCTAAACATGACAAACACTGGAAGCACTACGGCAATACTTGAGGTTCGTGGAACAAACTGGGAAGATACATCCTCAAATACAATTATGAATGTCAATAGGACTCACTATAATGTAACATCAGGCTTGCTGTATTCCTCAAATATTTCTCTAGAATCATTTGATAAGATAGTTACCAACTCGTTTTTACCATCAGTGCTGTTGCAAACATTTTGGCAGATTGAGGCAATTTTGAATCAGGCGTTTAGTGGAAATATAACACAGACAATGGACTTTACGGTGAGTTGTTGAATAATTCCTCAACAATACTAATAAGATGATATTATGAGGATCAAGATGTGAAACTGTTATTGAGAAAATATTTTCCAATCATTATTGTTTTAATATCCACTGTTATGATATTTTCATTTGTAAACAATGTATCAGCTGAAGAGAATTTAGCAATAGGCAAGGTAACAATTGCCGCTGAAAATTTTTGTGGTAAAACACTCGAAGAATGGAAAGAACTCGACGCTAACATCATAATTGGTACTGAAGGTAATGATAAAATAAAAGGAACAAATGGAATTGATGTGATTTTAGGATTGGGTGGAAATGATAGAATACAAGGAAAAGATGGAGATGATTGTCTTGTTGGTGGAGATGGTAATGATAGAATACTAGGTGAAAATGGCAACGATATAATTTTTGGAAATAATGGAAAAGATAGACTTCATGGCGCAAAAGGTAATGATATCATTAATGCTGGAGATGGTGAAGATAGAGTGAGTGGAAATTCAGGAAATGATAATTTATTTGGGAATTCAGGAAATGACATTCTTGAAGGAGGTTCAGGTAATGATTCTCTTGATGGGGGAGAAGATTTTGATGACTGTAAAGGTGGATCTGGAAATAATCAATTAGTAAACTGTGAAGGCAAACCTCCAAAAAATGATGATAAAAAAGAAAAAGATGATAATAAACAAGACAAAGAGGATAATTAATATTAAAAATTAATTATTCAAGTATGAACCCATGTTCTCCCTTTAAATATTTGATTAGAATCTAAAATACAATGAAAAATCTAGGCAAATTTATTGCAATCACTGTTTTACTTCCAACGATATTTTTGGTACCTTCTATGGTATCTCAAGTATCTGCACAGCAAGCAACAGGACAAGCAACCATTCTAGGTACTTGTGGAATATCATTTCCTAACAGTAATCTGGTAAACTATGGATCACTAATTCCAAACACGGTCAGTACCGAAGTAGGACTAAACATGACAAACTCTGGAACAGTTACAGCTACACTTGATGTAAGTGGTTCAAACTGGGTAGATGGCGCTCTTACATCACAGATGCTTGTAAATAGAACACACTATAATGTAACATCTGGAACATACTTCCAAAAGGCACCATTGCAGACATTTGATCAATTAGTTACGAGTAATTTTACTTCAGCAGCACTGTTACAGACATTCTGGCAACTTGAAGCAATTCTATTGAATCCTTCATTTACTGGTTCAGCAACACAGACAATGGACTTTACTGTTACATGTTAACAGTAAACTCGATTTTATTTTTTATTTATGATGACTGGGCCTAAAATGCTTGGAAGATTTAACAAATCGTAGAATCCTTAGATTAAAATTAAATAAATGGTTTTGAAGCAAGTTTGATGTCTTCTGCTTTTATCGTTTTTCTTCCTGCATGAGAGGCCATATCTACTGCACTTTTTGCAATATTGTTAGCCAATTCTTCAATTATTCCTCTTAGTTCTTCGGCTGATTCATCACTAACTCTCTCAGCACCTGCTTTTTTTAAAATTCTATACATTGCTGAAATGCCAAGTTCTGATGATTTCATTGTTTTCTCTTTTCTTTTTTCAGATAAAAGATTGTGAGTAAAAAAATATCACTAAGAAATCGATTTATACAGACTATTTTGAAAGTTAAAGCAATGACTTGGTTATATGATTCTCATATTCATTTATCCGATCCATATTATGAATATGATTTGAATCATACAATCAAAGGAATGGAAAATATGAAAATCAAAGCTTGTTGTGTCTCGATGGATAATATAACCTCTAAAAAAACTTTGGAGCTTGGAAAAAAGAGCAAACTTATCTTGCCTTTTATTGGAATTCATCCTGAACGTGCAAATGATGATCTAGAACTGATGATAAATCTAATTAGTGAAAATCAACAACATATTTCTGGTATTGGAGAGATTGGACTAGACCCTACATATGTAAAATCTAATGAAGATAACCAAAGACAAATCTATCTTTTTGAATCTCTTCTTTCTCTTGCAGAAAAATTCCAAAAACCTATTTCAATTCATTCACGGAAAAGTCTTGATGAGATATTTTCTATAATGACTTCTTATGACATTAAGCATGCGTTACTGCATTGGTTTGACGGAAGTAAAAAACAGCTTCAAAAAGCTATGGATATAGATTTTTTTGTTTCCTATGGCCCCGTTCTGATTTATGCAAATGACAAACAAATGCTATTATCTAAAACATCTGAGGCAAAAATTCTTGTTGAAACAGATGGTCCTGTAAAATTCTCAAAATGCTTTGAAATGAAATCTGGGCAAATCAGTTTTATTCCAAGTGTCGTGTTTTGTGCCTCAAAAATACTTGGTAAGTCATATGATGAAATGGCTTCATTATTGGAAGAAAATTCAAAAACATTCCTCCGAATATAGGTATAAAAAACCCTAGTTCATTACACTAGGAATGGATAGAATTAAGCGTCTTTCTTATGAAGTACTAGATGGACACAAGCTAAAATTTGGAGAAGATTTTGCTGATAATAAGAAAGCGCTAGATCTAATAGCTATAGTTCGTTCAAAAGGACTAAAAAATGAAATTGCAGGCTATATTACTAAATTTATTAAAAAAGAAAACCGCGAGGAAAAAGCAAAACAATCTCAAATAGAATCTTCTAGAATTGAAAATTATACCTTGAAAGAAAAAATCTCTGAAGATGATGTCGCTCAAGAGCAAGTCATTGAAATAACATCTGACTCAGAAACAAGTGAAGATACAGAAGAATAAACCACATAGCAAAACAAAAAATTAATTTTTAACATTCTTGCTGATGAATATATGATAATGATTAAACTTGTAGGAGGAGCAAAAAAGTCCTTTTTTACTGATACATTAAAAATTGATAAATCTGATATCCCCATTCAAGAACTACTTGTTTTACTATTGAAACTAAAACCTACTAGCACTCCTAACTTAGATGTTGAAAATATATTGATAGCGATTAATGGTATTGATTCTTCTGCAATGGAAGGAAAAATGACTAAAATAAAAAATGATGATGTAGTAAGTATAATTCCTGTTATTCATGGAGGTTCCCCTAAAAGACTGATTTTTAATGTTTCCAACAAATTAGTTCAGGTGATTGAAATTCAAGGTCAAAAACAAATTGACATTACTTATCTTGATACACTTCGAAAGCAATTTCCTGGAATTAAACTTCAGGCCATATCTAGTAATTTTATTCTAAATAATTATCATCTGAAAAAAATTATTTCCTTATCTGTTTCTTCTGATAAAAATAACATTTTACTTTCAAACAAATTTGAAATGGATATTTTAATGCGCTTTGCTATTTCTTCACAAATTTCTTCTGCAATTAATTCAGCTGGAATCAAATCACAACAAAATTTTATATTGATTGCTCTTGGTAATAAAAAAATCTTAGATGCACTTTATAAAGAATTGAGTTTTATGTCTGTTAAAATATTCTTGAAAGATCATACTTCATTCATAAAAAAATATTTTCAAATAACAGATAAACAACTTGATGTAGTTTTGTCAAAAAATCCTCTTGAAGATATACTGATAGAAAAAGCTGCTATTTTACTCTGATATGCTTCTCTTAGTTTTTTCTACGCTCAAAATATCTCCTTTTTTGACAATTGCAATTCCTGTTTGATTTCCCAATACTTCAATTAATATAATTTTATCAGGTAATTCTAATGATACTTTATTTTTAATTTTTTTTGCTATTCTAGAAATTAATTCTTGACTTGAAATGTTAGAATTTCTTTTCTCAATTGATATTCTATATGATTCTTCATTAGAAATCAATTTGATTAAATCTGAAATTTCATCTTCAATGCTCTCGATCTTAGTTTCTGTAGTTTTTTGAATAGGGATTATTCTGAGACAATATCTAATACCCCATGGTTCATCTAGTAGCATTTCTCTGATTCTTTTTACAACCTCGATTGATTCTAATTTTGTTTCAGCAGTCAAAATTCCCGACATATTTGTGATAGTTATTTTAGGTTCCGAGTCTCCTATTTTTTCTAAAATATCTATTAATTCTTGTCTAGTCTCTGATTCTAAATGTCTGGCACATGTAATTATTAAATTCAAAGTATTTTCAAGATCTCATTTCGTGTTAAAACTCCTTCTCTGTGAATTTTTAATTTTCCTTCTTCAAATTCAATTATTGTTGATTCGCCCTCACTTGTTATTGTTCCCCCATCCAAAAAAAGATCAAAATCATGGATATTTTGATAACATTCTTGTGGGTTTCTAAATGGACCAGTTCCAGAAATATTTGCACTTGTTCCAATGACAAAATCACATTTTTTTAAAAGTTCTAATGTACATTGATGTTTTGGAACTCTAATTGCAATTTTATCCACTCCATTTAGTGATGCTTTAAGTTTTTCATCTGTTAATTTTAAAATTAAAGTTAGAGGTCCTGGCCAAATCTTCTGTGCAATCTTTTCTGAATCTTTATCGAATTCCACAATTTTTGCTGCAACATCTTTTGAAAAAGCCAAAATTGGAAACGATTTTGAGATTTCTCTTGATTTAATTATGTAAATTCTTTTAATTGCTTCTTTATTGTATGGATTACAGCCAATTCCATATACAGTATCTGTTGGAAAAACAACAATACCACCATTTTTGATTATTTCACTTGCTTTTACAATATTTTCTTTATTACACTTAGATTTCAATTATCTTATTCGTATTCTTTTCTTTAATTATCTATTTACATTTGAATAAGTTTTTTAACGAATAAAAATTTCAAATCATAGAACATGTCTGATCCATCATCTGAGTATGAAGATACAGATTTTCAAGATGATTTTGATGATGATTTAGATGAATTTGAAGATACAGAAGACTAGATTGTTAGGCCAAAATTATCTGCAAATGTTGTGAATGTATAATATGCTTGAAGAAATTCTCGTCCTGATTGACTAATTTTATATTTGTTTGAACCCTGTACATCTACTTGTTCTAATAATCCTTGAGATACTAGAGTCTTCAAAATTCTAGAAATTCTAGAATGTGAAATATTAGCTTTTCTAATCAGATAAGTTACTGTGGCACCTTCTTCATCTTGGAGGTCATCACGTGTAGTAGATAATATATCTCCAATAATTTTCATATGTGTTCTATATTCAACCATGTCTATTCCCTGTACACGTTAATTTCGTAATTTCTATGAGAGTGAGTTGATATTTTGCAATATACTAAAAAGATAAAAGAATTTGACAAATTTAGATTTTGTAATTAATTTGAGCCTAGCAACTAATTACTCTAAATCATCATCAAATTTTATCTTAGTTAAAGGAATTTTGCTTACTGGAATAAATAATGCAATCAAACCTCCAATTTTGATAGCCATAGAAACTGAATATAATATAGATTCTGGAAACACAAATGAATACCATCCTAAAAATTCTCCAAGTGCTAATAGTGCCAATCCGACTGCTACCGATATGGCTCCTTTGTTTTTGTTTTCAAAATATGATAATATTGTTTCAATTGCTCCATAAGCCAATAAAATAAATGAAACAGATCTAAAGATGTGTTCTATTTGTACAGAAGACACTAAGAATAACGGAAAAATTCCAATCGCTCTGAAATACCTTGATTTTGGAAAAAATGATTTGATACTATGTGAAAATGCTATGAAGAAATATCCTACTGTTTGAATGACAATTCCTAAAGTTTGAATCCATCTTTCTATGTTGCCTGATTTTATTACAAAATCTTCTACCATGTATCCTGCCCATATTACAAAAAACCCGATACTAATTGAAAAAAATGCAACTGTTAATCTAAATAATGTTGGGCTGCCTGTATTTCTAAATCCCCTTAATGACATTATTCCTATTGCAAGTCCTACCAAAAATCCAACCAAATTTAGTATGTTTTCTAATAGAAATTCCAATGATGTTTAACAATTCCTCAATCTAATTATTTTAATCTGCTGAATGATTTTACAATGTTGTTAATCCCATTCATCTAATGACCCTGCAGATTGACCTTCAGTACTACCAGCATAATCTCCAAGAATATCTGAGTATGTTGATTCATTATGTGCAACAAATTTGACATATTCTCCATAACTCATATCTAAATCACAGTTTTCACATTTTACAAAAGAAAAGTCCATTGATAATTCTGCAGTTTTCTTACATTTTGGGCATTTTATCTTCACAATTAATTTTGTATTTGTTATCTATTATTACTTTACATTCAATAAAAGATAAAAGGAGTTCTTTCTTGCTACCCTCTATGAGTCGAACTTGTACAAAATGTAAAAACTCCATCCTTGATAATGAGGAGCTTGACATAGTTGCTGAGAAATATCCAGTTTGTAACAAGTGCTGGGCTGAATGGAAAGAATATCGTGTAATGGTGATGAATGAAATGAGACTTGATATGTCTATGGCAGATCATAGAAAACTATTAAAAAAACACGAAAAAATCTTTGCAGGTGTACTTTCTCCTGAAGGAGAAATAGTAGACTATACTAATGAAGACAATAGAAAACCCGATAAACTTCCAGACGCCTAGAACTTCAAGTATTTTTTTGCATTATCTGGTATTACTATCATTAATTTTCTTTTTCTCTCTTCATCAAGTTCAATAATTATTTTCTTGATTGTTTGCGAAAGAATGTCTTTTTTTTCTTCATCCAATGTTAAGAAAATCTCTAATATTCCATCTAAATTAAATGTAATTAATTTTTGTGGAGACTCAGAAATCTCATTGATGTAGCCAGAGAATAATCCATTTCGCTGTTCTTCTGACATTGTAGTTAAGATCTCTAACCATGTTTTGAAAAGTTTTGCAAAATTTGGAAAAGGAATTGTAGGTCCAGCTTCCAGAGCATTATTGATGATTTCTTTTCGCTCTGCTTCTGTTATTGAAAAAAATTCCATCATTCTTTTTTTCAAAACAGGTATTCTAAGAAAATCTGGAAGATTTGCCAAAATTACTATGATATTTCCTGCATAATTTGGTTCTGTCAACGATCAATTCTATTTCTAATTGAATATTAAATCATCTGACAACACTTCAGCTTAAATAAACGGAATTCAAATTCGAGAATATGACTTCGACTGTTGTTGTTGGTGGATTTTTTGGAGATGAAGGTAAAGGAAAGATAATCTCATATTTAGCAATGAAAGATAACCCAAAAATTATTGTTCGTGGTGGCGCTGGTCCAAATGCAGGTCATACAATTAGAGATGGTGACAAAATATACAAAGTCAGAATGCTACCAAGCGGATTTTTGAATAAAAATGCAAAAGTGATGATTGGTCCTGGAGTTGTCATCAACCCTGCTGTTTTATTAAAAGAAATACAAGATTTTGATACGTCTGGACGTTCATTTATTGACAAACACTGTGGAATTATTGAAGAAAGTCATCTCATCCGCGACTCTAAGGGTGAACTAAAAGAAAAAATCGGCAGTACTGGTTCTGGTACTGGTCCTGCAAATGCAGATAGAGCAATGAGAGTTTTAAAATTGGCAAAAGACATCGACTCTTTATCTTCATTGATTGTAGATGTTCCTGCTGAAATAAACTCCGCACTTTCTTTAAATCAAAATGTATTAGTTGAAGGAACTCAAGGCACGTTTTTATCTTTATGGCATGGGACGTATCCTTTTGTAACTTCAAAGGATGTTACTGCTTCTGGAATTTGTGCTGATGTTGGGCTTGGACCCAAAAAAGTCGATGAAGTAATTGTTGTCTTCAAATCATACGTTACACGTGTTGGTACTGGACCATTAGCAAAAGAACTTACGCTTGCAGAAGCTGAAAGCAAAGGTTGGTCTGAATTTGGGACTGTAACTGGTAGACAGAGACGTGCAGCTGATTTTGATTTTGATTTAGCTAGGCGTGCAATCATGCTCAACAGTGCAACTCAAATTTCTATAACAAAATTAGATGTGATATTTCCAGATTGTGCAGGTAAAACATCTTTTGAAGAACTTTCTAAAGATGCACAATCCTTCATAAATAATATTGAAGATAAGTTAAACACGCCTGTAACAATAATTGGAACAGGACCTGCCATAAATGAAATCATTGACCGAAGAAAATAGCCTGGAAAATTTTGGGTAAGTTTAATTTAGTATTATACAAAAAATAATCGTGGATAAATTACCTCGTTACATTCAAGTCTCTTCCACGCTGGAATTTTCTAGATTAGTGTGTGCTCTTGAACGTGCACCACGTGTATCATTTCTTCATGAACATAATGGTCAGAAAGTTTTATCAGTTCAAATGGATGTATTGAAAGAAAAACCAATTGTGTATTATACACCATTTGAACATAATGGTCATTACATTTGTTATGGCTTAAAAGGTGGAAAAGAAGAATCTGACATTGTAAATTCTACCTCTGATGCAAGTAAATTATATTCACCTATTGTAAGAATAAAATCTCTTCCAGATGCATTGAAACCTGGAAATGGAACTGCTGACAGATATTTACCTATTGAGCTTGAAGATCTATCTAGTCTTGCAAAACTTACTTGGGGTTTTGAAGAAGCACCGTTTCCATTATTTTTATTTCCCCATATTGATAAATGGCTTGTTGGCGTTTTTATGAATTTTAGTGAAGAAGGAACCTCTTATTTCTGTCACGTAGTTCTTGATTCTGATCCTGAAAAACCGTTCTTAAAATTCACAACTAATAATGATGCTGAACCTTCGTTTGTAGACAATCCCTCAGAACATGGTTATTCATATATCAAAATTATAAAACTAAAAGAAACACATCCCTTAGTTGATTATGCCCACCTTCAAAACTAGAATTTCTCAGATCTCAAAAAAGAATGGTAGAATTATTCTTGCTAATGATTATGATTCATCTGTGAATAATTTAGAGACAAAAACTATACAGAATATCAAAAAATTACATCCATATCTATGTGGAATTAAACTAAATTTTCATTTATTGTTGCCTCTGAGTTTCAAAGAAATTTCTAAAATCAATAAAACTGCTCATAATTATGGATTACAAACAATTGCTGACATTAAATTAAATGATATTGGAAATACAAACAAAGTTACTACGGAACATCTTTGGAATTTAGGTTTTGATGCAGTAATCGCTAATCCAATTATGGGATTAGATAGTCTAAAACAATTAGTGAAATCTTCTCACAAGGAAAACAAAGGTGTTATCACATTATGTCATATGAGTGCCCCTGAAGCCAAATTGTCCTATGATATGGAAATTAAGATGGGTAAAAAACAGCAACTTTATCAATTGTTCTTGGATTGGGCTATTACCTCTAAAGTTGATGGAATTGTAGTTGGTGCAACATTTCCAGAAATTATTCGATATTGTAACAAAAAAGCAGGTACAAAATTAGATATATTTTCACCCGGCATTGGTACACAAGGCGGAAGTGCTAAAGAGGCCATCTCTGTTGGTACTGACTATCTAATTGTAGGTAGAACAATACTTGATGCCAAAAACCCTGTGACTGTTTTAAAAGAATTACAACTACAAAGTTTTGGTAAGTAATGATTTTGATTTAGATAAAATTAATTTTGCATTATCGAATGTTGTTTTCTCCATTGCTGTTTGATAATCCATCCACGTATAATCTAGATGTTCATGTGAAATTGAAACTTCTTTAGTTTTTGTCTCTGCTAAGAAAAAAACAACTCTCTTATGAACTAGTTCTCCCTGAAATTGAAAATTGTATTCTATCCATTCCTCAAAATCATCTAAAAACACAATGTCTGTGATTCCTGTTTCTTCTAGTGTTTCTCTTATAGCTGTTTGATGAGTTGTTTCACCTTCTTCCATTTTGCCTTTAACAAAATCCCAATGCCCTGATGGATAATGTAATAACAAAAATAAAATTTTTGAATCCTCTTTTCTAAACAACACTATACCTGCAGATGTTTCTTCTATCATTTCTATATGTGTCCTAATTATTTTCCTAACCTTCTTTTTCTTTCTTGGAATGTTCTAATAGCCCTCATCAAATCAATTTTTCTGAATTCTGGCCAAAATATATCCATAAAGATCAATTCACTATATGCACTTTGCCACATGAGAAATCCACTTAATCTTTTTTCACCAGATGTTCTTAAAATCATATCTGGCGATGACTGTGGTAAATGTGACGTGTATAAATTGGATTCAATTTCTTTTTTATTTATATCCTTAACATTAAGAGATCCGTCTTTGATCTTTTCAGCTATTTTTTTCACAGCATCCACTAATTCATTTTGTCCTCCATATGCTAATGCAATATTGAGAAAGTGATTATCATAATTTTTTGTTGCGTCATCTAATCGTTTTAGAACTTCTTTAATTGAATCAGGTAATAGTTCTATTCTACCGATTCCTTTAACTCTCATTTTATTTCTATGAATTCTGGGATCATTGTACAGTTTTTCTAATCTAATACGAATCAGTTCATAAAGATGCTCTAATTCCTCATCATCTCTATCTAGATTCTCTGCTGAAAGTGCATACAATGTGATTATTTTAATGTCAAATTCTTCGCACCAATCAAGAAGATTTTCTACTGCATCAGCACCCTTCCAGTGTCCTGTTTTTGGAATGGTGAGATGTCTTTTTGCCCATCTTCTGTTTCCATCTAAAATCAAGGCAAGATGATTTGGAATATCCCCACCGCGTATTTCACTTTCAAGTCTTTTTGAATAAATTCTGTATAATCCAGATAATTGAAATACCGTATCTTTTATCTTGCTAATATCTAATCCCCACTGATAATTGGTACATGTTAGATGATATCAGTGTTTTTCAGGAATCAAGTTATTGCAAAGGAATTTTTGCTTATTTTAGTCTGAAATCATCTCTTGACGTTTATGTTTTCTATATTTTTTAAAGAGAATAGTGGCCGAAATTAAGGTAGCAGCAAGACCTGCTAGCAAAGGTGGCACTAACGTAGTTGAATCAACATCATCATTCATCATAATAATAATAAATTGAGATGTTATAGGATATAATGCACCAAGAACTACGATTCTTAAAACATCACTAATTTGTCTTGGGATTCCACCTATCCAATTACTAAGCAATATTCCTGCAAAAATTGCACCCAAACCCATCCATAAAATTGGTAATGCTCCTGTAACAAATTGACCAATTATTATTTTATCTGTGAATATTGTAAGTAGATCTGAATCTTTTTCTACCAATTTCTGATCAACTGAGTTAATTCCAGCTGGAACTGATGATAAAATCAACAAAATACCTGCAACCATTGTAAATATCCTGATAAATCCCATCGGTGTAGGTTTTGTCAAATTAGCCCATGCTCTATCTATATCAAAAGCTCTAATTAAAAACGCTGCACCTAAAATGCTTACTAGCACTGCAAATATTTCTGCAGTGTATCCAAAAATTGTTGCAACTCCGCCAATCAACAAAAGTATTCCTGGAACTCCCAAGAAAAATTTAGAATATTTTGAATCATATGCTAACATTTTTAGATATTTTCCAAAAACTGCATAAGAATACTCAACACTTCTACTTACTTTCATTACTACTCTTTGCACAGAAACAACTGGTAACACATTTTGAATAACTGGAATTACACTTTCATCATCTTCTCCGTCTGATACAATTACTGCACCATTTGCAGAAAACACCTCTAAAATTTTTTTTATTTCAATTAGAATTTTTTCATCTGCTTGTACTCCCCTTTCTTTAATTCCAGCTACAATTACTACTTCAACTTGATATCCTTTACTTATCAGATCTTCATATGTTTTAATTGCAGAAAACATTGAATTAGAATCTGCATCTTCTGGGTCTTCTAATGCTAATCGCTGCGCTGCATCAATACATGCATCTCTTCCAATAACTGGTGTGATGATACCTGCTTTTTCACCTATGTCATTATCTCTATCAACACAAATTACTAGTAATTTGTTAGCTGTGGATGCATTAACATCTTTTTCTACCTTGTCAGATCTCTGAGACATTCTTTTTTATAACTGTTGAATTGCTTTTTAATGATTTCCAACTTTTAAAAATATTATGATTAGGTTTTGAGCCTAACTAGGGTCTTAACTCATTTGATTTATTGATTAATTCTTGTGATTCTGATCTTAATGATTCTATTTTTTGCATAATTTCAGTATCGATCTGACCATCCTTTAACATATTTGCCGCAACTTTAGTTTCTACGATATATGTATTGAATTTTTTTAGAGCCTCCATGTAACTAATGTAACTATCTTGCCATTCTTCTGGCGGTTTAGATGTTATAAATTCACTAATTTGAGCAGTAACTTGTGATGATGTCACTTCTGTTATTGCAATATATTCATCGGGAGATGTTTTTTCATTCAAAAGATTCTGAAATTCTGTTTCAATAGATTCTTGTAAAACCTCATGAATTTTCTTTACTCCGTCAAGATAATTCTCATAATCTGATACAACCAAAGTAGATGGATTCTCTTGAGGTATGACCCAAAAGAGAAAACTGGCAGCTGTAATTGTCACTAAAATAATCACTGTAACTACAATCCCCTTTTTAGATGCCATTTTGTTAGCTTAGAATTAGGATGTTTATAACTGGTAAACCTTTCAAAATATAGTCTCTTATTGAATAAATGTTAAAAAAAATCAATACAAATACAATTCTTATTAAAAATATTAAAAAAATCACAATATTCGTTGAAATTTTTTATAATACTTCATTTTTGATACATTAAAAAATTTACACACATCTAGTCTATAGTTAAATAATTTTCACAGGCTCTTCCTAAATACCACCAAGTACGACATTTTCTAGAATGGTAGAAGCATATTGCGTAAAATGCAGAGCTAAAAGGGAAGTCAAAGATCCCAAAGAAACTAAACTAAAGAATGGACGTCCTGCTGTAAAAGGCACATGTCCTAAATGTGGAACTAATGTCTTCCGAATAGGAAAGATGTAGGTCAACAAAATCCACACGATTTCTCTTTTTCAAAAACCAATATAGGGTACAGCATACACAATTTTTCAGTGACCAAATCCAATTATGAACATCTACTGAAGAGAATTCAGGATAAGTTAGGCGATACGAAAAAAGCGTCTACTGCTAGATTTGAACTCCCAGTAGTTGATGTGATGTGGGAAGGTCAAAAAACTTTTCTGCGTAATTTCTCAGAATTTCCAAAAGTTCTTCGTCGAGATCCTGATAAAGTTCTACAATACCTCTCTAAAGAATTTGCAGTTCCAGCTGAGCGCTTAGGTGATAAGGCAATGTTTGTTGGAAGAAGAGCCCCTGATGACTTTACTCGTCTTTTTCAAATTTATGTTAAAGACTATGTGGAGTGTCATACTTGTAAAAGTCCTGACACAAAGATTTTAAAAGAAAACAGAATCTCTTTTTTGATTTGTGAAGCTTGCGGTGCCAAATCTACTCTAAAAGGTAAATATGCATAATGCAATTCTCAGTTAAAACTACTGAATATCAAAAAAATTTAATGCTGAATATCTGTGATGCAGATCTTCTTGGAAAAAATATATCTCAAAATGAATTAACTGTAGTAATAAGTAAGAGCTATTATGGTGATCAAATAATTGGAAAAGATGAAGCTAAAAAATTACTTGAAAATTCATTAATAATTAATATGGTTGGAAAAAATACTATATCTCTTTCATTAGAACTTGGAATCGGTTCTGAAAATGGAGTAAAAAAAATTTCTGGAGTACCTTTTTTGATTGTTTTTAAAATGTAATGCATTAAATTACAACACAAGAAGTAATTGTATTTTTTACATGAAAATAACACTTTCTAAATACAAACACGATATAAAGGAAATCTCTTTTATCTAGTATATGCAATAATATTCATTGTCTGATGATATAATGTCCGATGATTTATTGTATGATGATTTAAGTAGAAAGTTAGAATCAAAAGTTGATAATAAATTAATCTCTAAATCTAAAAGGGGAGGTCTGGAAGATGGATTTAAGAAAGGTAAGGTGATCAACGAAGTTTTAGACAAACCTACTGTAATGACACTTTACAAGATGATCACAGATCATATCATTGCATATGTTAATGGACCTGTAAGTGCAGGAAAAGAATCTGTTCTTTTCTGGGCTGTTGATGAAAAAAATATCGACGTCGCATTAAAAATTTATTTGATAAGTACCTCAAATTTTAAAAAACGAGAGCAATACATAACTGGAGATCCACGATTTTCAAAATTGAAAAGGGGAACAAAAAATCTTATTTATCTATGGGCAAAAAAAGAGTATAGAAATTTATCGCAATGCTATAAGTGTGGAATTCCAGTCCCGAGACCTCTTTATCTAACAAATAATGTGCTTGCCTTGGACTTTATTGGTGAAAATGGCTCACCTGCAAAGATTCTGCTTGAATCCGACGTTGATGAAAATGATTATACTCAAGCAATCTCAATAATTACACGGCTCTATCAAAAGGCTAAACTGGTTCATGGGGATTATTCTGAATATAATATTTTTAAAACTTCTAAAGGATTAGTTCTTTTTGATCTTGGTTCTGCAGTTGATCTGAGACACCCTAATGCTCAAGAATTTCTTAAAAGAGACATTAATAATATAACTCGATTCTTTTCTAAAAGGGGAATTTCTGTTGAAGATCCAACTAAAATATTTGAGGGTATTGTAAGATGAGCTTTGAAAAAATACTTCGAGTTCCAAATGAACGAATAGCTGTACTAATTGGTAAATCTGGAAGTGTAAAATCTAAGATTGAACAACTCTGTTATGTTACTTTAGATATTGATGGCAAAACTGGTGAAGTTTTTATTAAATCTAATGGTGATGTTGAAAATATTCAACCTTTCAAAGCTATGGAAATTGTTACCGCAATAGGTAGAGGATTTTCTCCTGAAAATGCAATGAATTTACTAAAGGGTGAAAATGCATTACATGTGATAGATTTGAGAGAGTTTGCAGGAAAATCAAATGCAAATATTGAAAGGATAAAAGGGAGAATTATCGGAGAAGGTGGTAAGGCAAGAAAAAATATGGAAAATTTAACTGGAACACATATCTCTGTTTATGGGAAAACTGTTTCAATAATTGGTGATACTAGTAAACTAAGATTGGTTGTTGATGCAATATCATCAATATCAAATGGTAGTATACATGGTGCAGTTTACAACAAATTAGAAGCAGCAAACAGAAAAAATAAACAAGAAAAAATGCAATTATGGGAAAACCAAGATGTCTTCTATTAAAGAAAAATTTAATCAAATCTCGCCAAGTGAGTTTTTTTATAGAAATAGGGATTTAGCTGGTTTTAGCAATCCTACTAGATCACTATATACAGCAGTAAGAGAATTTGTAGAAAACGCTTTAGATGCATGTGATCAGAAAGGAATCCTTCCAGATGTTCATATGTCAATAAAGGCAGTTGATCCAGAAAAACCAGACCCAAAGCCATACATTCTAACAGTCAAAGATAATGGACCTGGAATAGAGTCAAAACATGTTCCGTTGGCATTTGGAACTGTACTTTATGGCTCTAAATTTGGATTAAAACAGGCACGAGGTATGTTTGGTCTTGGGGCAACCATGGCAATTTTATATGGTCAGATTACAACAAACAAACCCGTTTTAGTCAAAAGTTCAACTGATGGAAAAATTCAAGACGAATTTGAATTGTTATTAGATATTCAAAAAAATAAACCTGTGATTCTAAAACATACTACCAAAGAAGTAACAAAACGAGGTCTTTCCATCAGTATTTGTCTAGATGGTGATTATGCAAAAGCAGGTTCAAAAATTAAAGATTATGTTTATGAAACATCCTTGATCACTCCATACGCAACAATAACTTTTGATGATCCTAAGGGAGAAAAATTCCATTATTCTAAAATTGTAAATGAAATGCCACCTGCACCCACAATAATTAGACCTCATGCCCATGGTATTGATGTTGAAACAATTAGACGAATGATGATTGAATCTCAATTTGAAATTCCCAACATTGATGATGTCATGGTTGAAAAAGTTAGAAAAGATTTAGGGTTGGCAAAAAATAATCTTGCATTCACTGGAATAATGGATAAAGCAAAAAAACGTTGGAAAACTCTTTCTAGACCTGTAAGAGTTGTAATCTCTTTGATGTCTTTTCTTAAAATGGATTTTGACAAATTAAATAAAATTCGAATTGATGATATTGATGTACCAAATAAAAAATTGTATTATTGGGATTTTGGTGACTCACAATCTAAATCAGTAGATATGGATCCTGAAAGTCAATACTATAAACAATTGACTGGTACTGTCCAAGGAGAAACACTAATTACATTTTTGACAAAAAGATTTCAAAGAATAGGGCCGTCAACCGCTGTTAAATTTGCAGAATTTGCAGGTTTCAAACCAGAAAAACGAATGGGATCTATGACTAATGAAGAATTAGTAAAACTAAGCGATTCACTACAAAAATTTGAAGATTTTCTTTCACCAGACCCAAGTTGTCTGGCACCACTAGGGGAAGAACCACTTGAAAAAGGAATAAAAAAATTCTTTAAACCTGATTTCTGTGAGGTGATTCAACGCCCAGCTTCCGCTTATTCTGGGTTTCCCTTTATTGTAGAGATGGGTATTGCATATGGTGGCGAAATACGTCCAGGCGGTCCACATGTTTATCGATATGCCAATAGAATTCCATTACTTTATGATGAGGGAAGTGATGTCGTTCTAAAAGTAGTAAATGATACTGATTGGAGTAGATATAAAGTCAAAGGTGATCCACCATTTGTTATAGTCACTCATATCTGTTCTACTAGAATACCTTACAAGACAGTTGGAAAAGAAAATGTGGCAGATAGACAAGAAATAGAACGTGAGTTAAGATTAGGACTCCAGTTTTTGTCTAGAAAACTTGCAGCGTACATGTCTAGGCGAGGTCAAGCTGAGATGGCAAAAAAGAGAGCAAATCTATATGCAAAATATCTTCCATTAATTGCACAGTTTTGTACAGAACTTGCTGGAAAGACTAAAGAACCAAATTATAAGAAATTGTTAGAAGAGGAGATAATAGTTGACGACAAACAAATCTAAAGATCGTAAGCAAAAAGCAATTGAAAAACAGCAGAATATAATAGATGCACTAAAAGATCATGGTGCTAAAGTTTACGGCGATTTAGATAATGGACAATTTCCAAAATTTTCAATTCCTAGCAGATCTGTCAGTAATATCGTCTATGACAAAAAACTTCGACAATATATTTTAGGAAACTCCGCTGCACTTAGAAGTTCAAGAAATTCTTCTCAATTAAGATCATTTACACAATTAATGTGGTTAGCATTTTTTGCCAATAGACTAACTCAAGAAAAAAAATCATCTACATTAAGAGATGTTTATTATTCATCCCAAGCATTCGAAATTGAATTTGAAGACCAATCTGAGTCTGATAATATCATCGTTGATTTGGAAGCTGTATTATCAAAACCCCGTGAAGATTTTCATATATTCCCAGAAGAGAGAAGTTCAATTTTTGGAGATTTGAACATAGAGTATACAATTCCTGGATATGAAGGTAAAAAGATGAATCTTTCTAATCATCCTGATGGGTATGCAATAGGTCCTAGCTTGACTACTGCAGAATTAGTAGACACAAGTGCTGAAATTGTAATTGCTATTGAGAAAGGTGGTCTATTTACAAGATTTGTAGAAGAACAAGTTGATAAAAAATTCAAATCTATTATCATTAATACTGGAGGACAAGCTCCTCGTTCTACTAGAACTCTTTTAAAAAGATTACATGATGAAATGGGATTACCTGTAATTGTTCTTACAGATGGTGATGTGTATGGAGAACATATTGCAATGGTAATAAAATCTGGGTCTGCAAATGCTGCGCATCTAAGAGAACTTACAGTTCCAGATGCAAAATGGGTAGGTGTATGGGCTACTGACATTGAAAAATTTAAGCTTCCAACAATTCCTATGACTGAATCTGACATTAAACGATGTTACGATCTACAAAGTGATCCCAGATATCAAGAAGGTATATGGAAAAAAGAGTTAGATGTATTTCTTAAAATAAAAAGAAAAGCTGAATTAGAAGCGTTTTCAAAATACGGGTTGACAAATATTACTGATAAATATCTTCCACAAAAATTAGAACTTGCAAAAAGTCTATAATTATTTTATTCTTAGTGTAAGTACACCATTTCTATATTTAAAATCAAAAATTTTCATTTCATTTGAACCTTCTATTGAAACTTCTTTTGAAAAACCTACAGAACCACGAATATACAAAATACCATCAATTAATCTTACTGCTATCTTGTCTTCTGGTCCTGGAACCTCAGCTACAAAGACAAAATCTCCTTCTCCTTTGATAAGATCATAAACCCAATTTTTTGTCTCTTGCTCTCTTACATTGTATACCGGTTTTTGTTCTTTAGTCATTTTCTTTAGAACATGAACCCAATAAAACATTGTAATTGCAGCAGCTCCAATTAGAATAAAACTGACAAATCCTGAACCTGATCTTTGAGTCATTATGTAAATAATACCAAGAAATAAAATTACCATAATTGGAATTACAAAATTTAACGACTGTTCATTTGAATATGTTCCCTTATAACTTGCCAAGTAGTTCAATTTGACTTTGACCAAATATAAAGTATCTTTGGATTCGTTATTTTTGTAAATTTTGTTTCTGGTTCAAATTGATTCATGGCCAAGAATGCCACCACGTAACTAAATTCATTTCATTCTAGTATTTGTAATTTACAGTTGTAACATAGTATTAACTGTACGTTGATATGTTAATGTGTTTTTGAAATCTCACAGATGATACTTTTAATTTACTATTCCACGCTTGTGGAGATTTTTAAGGGCGTTAATAAGATCAGCCTTATCTATCAATCCTTCGTTCACCCACCCTCCTAATTTCTTGGTCCAACTTGGAATGTGTTCTCCATCTAATCCGATACTTTGTAACATTTCAGAATCAGATGATGTATTTTCCAAATACCCTGCCCATTGATCTATTATTACTGAAAGGTTAGGAGACAAAGTTGGTTCAGAAACATCTGTACTGATTTCTGCAGCATCAGTGCTAACTTCTGGCTCTACTATCAAACTAGATTCAGGAGATTCAATTACCTGCCACATATCTAAGAAACTAGTTTGAAATGAGTTTCTTTTTACGTCCCAAACGTACACTATAAGATCAGATTTTTCCATTACATTTGCAAATGTAATATCAAAGGAAAATTCATTTTTGTTGCCTTTGTCTGAAACAACTACCTTAACATCTTCAAAATATCCATGTGGATCAATCCTGGATAGACCATCATTGCTTCTCCATTCAATTATGGTATCACTTTGATGTCTTTCTCTTTCATGACCTCGTAGATTAGTATATAATCCAACATAATCAATTTGGTCGTCATCATAAAAAAGCAAAGTTAGATTGGTAGTTTCACCTGTCTTTAGTGTAGTAACATCAACTTTCTTTTCAAAATTTAATATGTCAATTTCCTGTCCATTAATCATGAAGGGGGATTCACCTTCAGAAAATCCTCTTGTAAAAGATGGGGGATTATTATTTCCATTTCCACTCCCTCCTCCACTAGTACTAGGAACAACAGAGGGGTTTCCATCAGATGCAGTAATAGTATTACCTGCTACAAGATTTCCTGCAGAATCTGCCAAGTTTCCTGGTGTATATTGAATAGATGGAGTATCATCTACTCCGATTGCAGCATGAGTTAAAATCATGCTTGTTTGTCCTGATGCCGCACCACTAGGTGAAATTCCAGTTGCTGCAACTCCTGCAACAAGCCAATCACCGGCTACAAAATTACCCCCGTTAATTGACTCGTTAAAGGTAATTGTGGTAGTTGTTGTAGTGGCAGTACTAGCTGTAAATGTAGGTGCTGTAGTATCAAAGGTTACACTAGTTCTAGATACGGTGGTTGCAGCATTTCCTGCTGGATCAGTGGCATTAAAAACAAATGTGTAGATTGCACCATCTACAAGACTTTGTGCTACTGTACATCCATTTGTGGTATTAGACATGTCAAAGTTGTTGTGTGCTCCAGAGTTCAGTGCAGTGCCTGTTAGAGTACATGTACGCGGAGAAGAACCATCTGCAGTACCGCCTGTTCGAGTCATAGTAATAGTGCCGCTTGCCACAGTTTCACTTAGTGTATAACTGACATCAGAAGATGAAGTTATTGAATTAATACTGGTACTGTTAGAAGGTGAAACACTAGAAAATATAGGTAGTGTAGTATCCAAGGTAAAAATGAGACCAGGTGATGAGCTGATTGTACCTGCAGTACCGTTGTTTATTTGTGCATGAAGCTCAAATGGACCATCAGAATTACCCAATAGAGCCTTAGTTAAAGTAAAATTGTAAGATTTTTGATCGAACTCAGTAACAGTAAGTGTAAAATTAATAGAATTAGTAAAGTTAAGAATTCCTTGCTGACCTGCAGTTCCGTTTAACAAGGTAAGTATATTTCCAATAGATGCACCTTGAGTAGAATTAGTAGCGGTAGTAGTAAAGTTTACGATAACTTGGATTCTATTTGCATCTGATTCTTCTGCATTATTGATAAAACCACCTGCTGCCTCGTCTCCACCTCTGGGCTTTTCAGGAGCAACAATCGGTAGGGCATATACAATAAGAAATCCGGATGAAATGACTATTGAAAAAATAATTCCTAAAAGTAACTTTTTTTGTGGCACGTTATTTTTTTATATTGCCAGTTTATAAACTGTAGTTAGTTTATTAACTTCTAATTAAAACATTTCATACAAATTTTTGACAAATTGATCATATTAAGCGACCAAAAAATACGTTTCTGTGTAATCTATACTAGAATTATATATTGTGAAATGTAAATTTAGATATATTTTGTTAAAGTTATGAAATTAACATAATATGAATATTGTTTCGTACACCAAGTTAAATATGTAATAATTATCCAAATTTGGTGGCAAAAATCAAATCCATTTTTTTGTTATCGCTGATTTTAGGTATTGTATTTATTGCAACCAGTCATGATTTCAAACAAGCTTCAGGTGAACTATTTACAAATATGAAACTCTATACGGAAACTCTGAGTTTACCATGATTCATGCACTTTTAGTGGAACTGTATTATCTTCTGACGAAAATATCACAATCAACAGAATCTGGTTAACTCCTAACAATGGAACAAATAAAGTCAATATAGGTGATGGTAAATTGCTTACTCTTACTGCATTACTAAGTGAAGGAGATAACGGATCAGTGCCTTATTCATGTGGTACAGGTCACACAGATAATGGAAATGGAACATGTATACTTAATTTTATATCTGGTACACTAAGAGCATCAAATACAGATCCTAGTACTGGAACAACATGCCCTAGTACATTTATTCCCATACAACAATTCTGGCAATTAGATCTTACTACAAGTACTGATAGTAATCACTGCATAGTTCAGTCAATAAGATGGGATATCTCATCAATACCTGACACATCTACAATTATTGATGTCGATACAAGATTTGACTTGAGTGGACCAATATTAAATCCGAGAAATTGTGATTGGAATAGTATGGAAAATGATCCAAATACACTTAGCGCATCAGATAATTGGAATGATGTATTAAACGGAACAACCTTTGTGAATAATGATTCCACCTGTACTACAGGTTCTGATAAAATTCTTGATTTAGGAGATTCCGCAAATTTTGATTTACAAAATAACCTTCCATCTGATTGGTGGGCAGTTGGTGCAGCGTTTGATAATATGACTAGAGACGATGTAAGACATTTAATTGGTGAAAACGCAACTACGGATCGATTTGAACTACAAATAATCTATGCCCCATAAAATACTGTTTGGAATATGTGCAAGATGTATATGAAAGACCCTTCCTTGATGAATGATAATTATTCTTCACAATCTTATACAAGATTACGAAAAACAACTAGTCACGAAATTGTGTCTTAAATTAAACCCAGAAAAGTATATCAGTCCCACTAGACTTGTAATGGTTCTGAACTAATTTGGTAATTCCTTTCTAATTGAAGTACAAAATTGGGTCAATATTTTCTAACTAATCTTTGGTTTTTATTACCATTTTTTTGAAATTCATCTAATGACTAGTGATAATAAAACTGGTAAATTGACGATGAAAGATATTGTTTTGAAAGGCTCAATTATTGCAGTAATTGTAACTATTCCATCTATTGTGTCTTTTATGGTTATTTGGATGATTCTTGACAATTTGATACAGGCTGCAATCATCGGCGCTGTAGTTCACTTTATTGCAATGGGATTTTCACTGAAAATATCGAAAAAATTCTTGGTGAAAAGAGATTCATAATCCTTTATTTGACTAGCTTTTATTTTAAAAATGATGGATATTTCAAGAGTTGAAAAAGATCTAATTTCGGAAATAAAATTAGAACCATTACAAGCAAAAGTATTTCTTTTAATCACATGTCATGGGAAAATGTCTCCTCTTACAATTGCAGAAAAATTAAAGATTTCAACTGATGATGCTTTGAATACTGCCAAGGCACTTATGACGTTGGGTGCTTTCATAGATATTTCCGCAACTGAGTTTGAGGCCATGCATCCTCGATTTACCGCTGTAAACATGTATAGAAAATTCTGTGAGCGAGAAAATATTGCATTTAAACGAAATAAAATTGTCGACAATATAGGAGTAGTTCTAGAAAAATCATATGATGATGCAAGAACTAAATAATCCTAATGTTTGGTGAACAACATTGAATATTGATACCGAATCATGTCAACATCAACCTGTGTATTTTGGGGTAGTCAACATCAACATAGGTGAGAAAACTATAGGTTCAGTTGATATCTGGCGTTGTGGTACCTGTAAAAAACGATTTTGTGAGGAAAAACAACTAGGAATAGAAGAGTTAGCAGATCTGGTAGGAATGCCAAAAATTGATCCAGATGCAAAATGGGGTGTTACTGTGTGTAAATTACAACAAGGAAAATATAAATGGAAATTAGTTAGACTGAAAGAAAATTCTGAAATTAAACATGAATGTTTAGATGAACAAATTATTTCTCTTAAAGTAAAAAATTTCAAAGTTGAAGATGATCAGCATTGGAGCTTTTTGATAGATGATAATGTTAACAAGGCTATAGAAATTTAACTTAAATGAATCTTAAAGTTCACATTAATAATGTTCATGGAAGCCAGATGGCAGCAAAAATCACTGGTACTTTTACCATTGATGCTCACTCTTTTAGATTTAATGCAATTGCATTTGGACGAATTGGTGGTCAAAATATAGGTGCAAAAATTTCCAAAATTACAGAAAAAGAGCTAGAGAAACTAGGCTATAATATTGATGAAGTGATAAATTTATTACAATCTAGTCTTCTTCAAGGTGATCTTACTTTGCCCGAAGGACTGAAAAGAGAATCTTTTGTTGACGATTAGAATTCAGCTTCTTCTAAAGCCTTTGCACACGAACAACTTCTTGTTTTTGGAATTTGACTAATTAAATCTGTAAGAATTTTCTTAGTTCTCTCTACATTTTTTGATAATGTCTCCAAAACTTCTTTTGCAGTAACTGGTTTTTCTGCCCATACGTCATAATCTGTTACTGTTGAAATTGATGCATAACACATTTGCGCTTCTCTTGCCAGTTGACATTCTGGAACTAGCGTCATTCCAATAATACTTGCCCCTGTGGTTCTGTAAAATTTTGATTCAGCTTTGGTAGAAAACCTTGGACCTTCAATGCAAACATATGTGCAATCTTTATGAATATGGAGATTTTGTTCCTTTGCAACTTTTAGGATTGACGATTGTAATTCAGGACAAAATGGGTCTGCTACAGAAATGTGGATTATTCTCCCATTATCTGAAAATGAACCATTTCTTGATTTGGTGAAATCTAAGAACTGTGTTGGCAATGCAAAATGTCCCGGTTCTATCTCTTCTTTCAAACTTCCAACTGCAGACGGTGCAATTATTCTTATGATGCCTAATTCTTTGAATGCCCAAATATTGGCTTTGTAATTTATCAAATGTGGTGGAATTGTATGTTTTTTACCATGTCTTGGTAAAAATGCCATTTTTCTTCCTTTGAAAATTCCAATAGTGATTGAATCTGATGGTTTTCCAAACGGTGTATCTATTGTAATTTCTTTGGCATTTTCAAGCATTCCTGAATCATAAATGCCAGTTCCGCCAAAAATTCCGATTTCTACATCTTTTTCCATTAGTATTTGACCAATGATTTACAGTTGTATTGACTGATTCCCTTCATTCCATTTAGTTCAGTTAATTCTATTATGAATGCAAATCCTGTAATTTTCCCGCCTATTTTTTCTATTAATTTTGCAGATGCTTTTGCTGTTCCTCCTGTTGCAAGTAAGTCATCGCAAATTATGATTCTCTGTCCTTTATTGATTATGTCTTTTTGAATTTCAATTGCATCTTGACCGTATTCAATTTTATATGATAGTTTAGTAGTCTTACCTGGTAGTTTTCCTACTTTTCGAATCATGATCATTCCTTTATTGTATCTAGTAGCTAGTATACACGCCAGTAAGAATCCTCTAGATTCTATACCTGCAAACAAATCCACATCTTTTGGATGGAAATATTTTGTAAATTCATCTGCAATAAATGACAATGCAGATGGATCTTTCAATATTGGGCTGAAATCTCGAAATAGTATTCCTTTTTTAGGGAAATTTGGAAATTCTGATATTTTTTCTTTAAGATTCATATTTTGAATTTAAAACAGGTGGAATAAAATTGTTTGAAGTTACTTTAGTTCAAAAGTTGTTTCGGCAGTATTTTGTGCATCTTTTACTTTGATAGTATATGTTCCTGAAACTACATCTTTTGGAATAAACCATGGTTGTTTGATTTCTCCTTTACTAGAAGCAGGAAATGATAATGTCTCTATTACCTCACCATTTGATGCTATGATTTCAATTTGCACTGTTTGAATTGCATTTATCACTTTAATGTTGATGCTTTTTCCAAATCCTGGAATTTCTATACC
>JBKKCM010000051.1:0-13006 GCA_046712755.1 Nitrosarchaeum sp.
AATCATGTTGGTAGTACTATCTTGAGGATTTAACAACATTGTAAATCCAATTAATGTTAAGATTAGACCTAAAATAAGCAACAAAATACTAGGACGTCTAAGTTCTATGATTTCCAATGGTTTTCTAAATTTTGTGCTCACTTAATCTTATTAAAAATCAATCTACATCCTAATTTCACACATTTTAAAAATATATGTGATATCCATTTTATTTCTGATTAAATTTTTCTGCAGCTTTTTCATAGAAAAATTCTTGCTTTTTCAAATCTCTCTCTGAAATTATTCTGCATTTTCTCATGGGTACTAGTCGTGATATTTGCTCGTATGTATTCATATCTCTTGCATCTGCCGCATATGCGATTTGTAGCAATGGCGATTTTTCTGCAATCATTGGTTTTACCTGCTCATATCCTCCACTTTGGCGCATGCCTGTTCGATACAACCCAATATTTTTTACACTCTTTGAAATTTGTGGATCCTGATAACAGCAAATGGAATACTCTCCATTTTCTTTTTCAATAATTGTTAATCTTGTAAATTTATCACTCCAATCTTTGATCTCTCTTGCAATTTCCATTGCCTCTTTTTTATCCTCAAAGACAGTAGATACCACCAGTCTATCTTTTTCATATGCCCATGAAATACCGTAAAAATTTCCATGCCACTCTATCTCACAAGACAATATATCTTTCTTAGAATTTATCAAATTAACACTTTCGAATTTCCTTGACACTGACTATTATTTTTCTATATGTATTTCTCATACAATTCTTCAAGCATGGAATTGATTTTTTCAATTTCATGGCCTCCCCAAGAATCTGACTTTATCTGAATGTGTATGTTGTTCTCTTCAAGATTATTGATGATTTTTGGATACATCATCCCAATAAAGAATGATTTTTGATCTAAGTTCATCTTCTTTGCTTTGTGTTGAAAATAGCTTATCCATTCTTGTTTTTCATCTTGAAAAGTTTCTAAGATTATGGTGCGAATCTGTGATTCAAGATGTTCATCCATTATGCATTATTGTATTACAACTAAAATTAAGGATTTTTATCGACAAAAAAATACTAGCAGAATCTGTCACATTCACATTTTCTGCTTGTAAACACATTTCTCAGTAAGTCTAGTCTTGAATGGGAGATTGAAGGTTTTTTGCCAACAATTTTGAATAAAGTAATCCCTGTGGCAGAACTAGTTCCTTTGAGTGCCCATGAGCCATTTTTCATTAAATATGGTTTTGGGTTTTTCATAGTCACTTTTCTATGTGCTTTGACATCATATGCCTCTATTTCTGACATGAGCAAGTATCTCAAAATTGATATTACATAACCAGAGTAAATTTTTTCATATCAACAAGCTCAAAAATAGATTTCACAAAAAATTAGAGCCTATGGCAATATTGCTATTGATCTATTATCACAATTATGAAATAATTATTGAAAATTAGTTTTATTTTTTAATTTGAATTAAACAAATGTTTGAAATTTTACAATACTTTGTTTTATATCACTAAAAGAATAATATTTTGACGCCTTCGATTAGTGGTCTAGGCATGCTATAAACGACCACTATTCCAAGTCGTCGTCTAAGTCTCATTTAGGTGAATCTGCAGTGCTTTTTTTATTTCATCTTTTTTTAATGCAACTTTGTTATTTCCAATCTTTAGGCTGTCTGCATCATCCATTGGTGATAACCTATAATCTAAAAAATCAGATAACAGTTCTAAATTAAAATCATTGTTGTTTTTTAGATTTATTTTCAAATATTTTTCTTGTATCCCCCCATTTTTTGTTAATCCTCCAAATGGGAAAATTCGAATGTCTTCATTGATCTTATTTTCATTTAGTTTTTTTCCAAAAAGTCTATTATCTATGTCATTACCATTGTGAAAATGAAATACAGTAATGATAAACTCCACAAAATCATGTATGTTATCTAAAATAAAGAGGCTTCTCTATATCTATTTGTTTAGCAGTGCATCTTCAGGTGTTTTGTCTTGATTTAATTGCTAATGCCAATCATATGTTTTTTCAAATGTTCTTCTAATTGTTGAGTTGTGGGTTCTTTTCCTAAAGGTGTCTCACATATTTTACATTGCCTTACAAATTTTTGTAAATTGCTGTAAAATTAAGGATTGCTTTTTTGATTAACATCCATTGTTTGTTCTATTTTGATTTTTGTTTTTTACTCTTAAATTCTTGTGATTTTTGTCTTTTTCTTTGCTGTTCTAAATTCATAATCAGATATGTTTTTCCTGCCTCACATAATTTCATTTCACCTGTAAATTCATCATGAATTGATTCTAAAGTTCCATCTGTCAAAAGTATGCCTACAATTTCCCATGCCTTGTCCTCCGGTATTTCAAATTTGTAAGAAAGCGTTGAAACTTTGGTATAATAACCATTTTTTGAATTACGTAAAATAAAATCTCTGATTTTCTCTTCTGTTGTCTGTGTTTTTGGTCGTGATGATCTGTTGCCAAATCTCCTAAATGGCTTCCTGTTTTCTGGCATATTTTTTTCCATGATTTGCTGTTATTTTAGGACTTTGAACAACAAAACCTAAAGACTTTTTGAATTCATCTGATATTTACTTTCATGAGTGAAAAGGCAAGAAGAATAGAGGAACTAAGAATGAAAACTGGCAGAAGTAAGCGTTGTCTTGATTGTAAAAAACATCGATGTATTATTGATAGTTGCCAATGTAGTTGTCATTTGAAAAGCTAATTGGCATCAAAGACCTATGTATCAGACCTGAATGACGAGCTTCACTGCTCTAGCCTGAAGAGGTTGTGGGTATTGGTCATTTCCCAATCTAGCCAATTAGCAATTATTTTCATATCTTTCATCAATAAAGAGTTTAAATTTTCAATTAGTTGTTGATTTTAATCTAGATGATTAGAATGATTTTGAGTCCATTTTCTTTGAATCCATCATGATGATTTTATGACACATACAAAAGCAATTAGCGTGAATCATATCATGAGCGTTTCTATATTTACATTCTTTAGTATGTTCCATATGATGCTATATTTTTACTTTTTATACACTTAAAGATTAACAAATATGTGGTAGATTAGCAAATACATGTAAAAAACAATACCCGCTGTTTATTTTAAAAGCGTTAAACTGAAATCTGAAAGAAAAAAATTTGCTTCACTTGACTATTTCTTTTTTGAAGCTTTTTTTGCTGCTGCTTTTTTCTTTGCTGCCATAACGCAAACAATGATTTACTTGGATTTCTATAGGTGAAATTAAAAAAATTACACAAAATGGATATTGATCGGAACACAATTTTAGCCTAATGGAATTAAAAAATAATTGAATTTTATCAAAAATATTTAGTATTTTACAAATCATTATTTTGCATTAATTGAATCTGGATCGTTATTTCCTGGAAGATACATGTCTCCTAATTCTGTCCTCATTTTTTCATCAAATTCTTCTTGTAATCTCGTTAGATAGATTTCTGCCTCTGTTTCATCATCTGGAATTCCTGTGTTTACATTGTAATTGAAACCCGTAGCTAGGTGGTAAAATTTCTCAAAGAATTCTTTGCAATCTATTACATCTGCCTGTGAATCTACTGTTATTACCATGCAATAACTGTCCTCCCTAAATTTTAAGCAAATTTCTTCATCAATCATTGTATCAACTATCACTGCCATGAGATACGGAATTAATGATTCATCTAATTTTCTCTGATTATTCTTTGAATTTGTTATCCATAATTCATAGCCCTCTACAAGATACTCAAATGTCCCAACTATGATTTCTCTAATGTTACTATTTGGATACGCCAGTTTTGATTTCCATGATGTTTCTTCCTTACTTCCAGGCTTCACATACATCACATCGAATTTTATTTCTTCGTGAATTTGTTCATATTCCCAAACTTGTTTGTTTGTCCACATGGGAGAATACTTTTCAATTAATATTGTAGTTAATTTATCCAATGTTTTGATTCAACCCGACCATTGTTTATGCTTATCTTATCAAATAAATTGAATTTTAGTATTGTATTTTGTTTTAGTTTTTGATATTTGATTTTAAAAATGCTAATGTGCATTCTGCAAGTTCTTTATCTGAATGTTTTTTGATGTGGTGCTTGCAGTTAGGACATATTCCTTTGTCTTCCTCAATAAAATCGTCCCCCACTTGTTTCATGCAACATTCCATTAATTCTGCAGTAGAGTGTGATTCCATAGCTAGTTTGCATGTGGGGCATTCAGTCAAATTTTTTACCTGTGCGAGAATTAAAGTCAATATGGCATGGAGTGACTTGTATCCAAACAAACCTTACTATGTTTGAAATTAATGTAATGTCCAATACTTTGTACTCTTGCATTATGAATCCTATTTAGTTTATCAAAATAAGAGTTTCTCAATTTACAAATTATTTATAACTTTGAATGTTGACTGGTATATGGATTTAGAATTTTATAATATACTTTAGATAAATCTATTATTTTTTAAATAATTCTAATTCTTCTAGGATTTTACCCATGGAGTGTTTCCATCTTCTCATTGCATCAATGTCATGTGGTCTATTGTTTTCCAATTCTTCTTTTTGTTTTAGTAATTCATGATGTCTTTTCTCATCAATTTTTTTGACCATGCAATTCCTTCATGTGCTTATATTTGAATAAATTCCTCTTTAGTTAGTTTTGATTCCTTATGCGTCTGCATTTTTAATTCATAGTTTTGTCTCATGTTGGACTTAATTCATAGAAAGTTTTACTTATTGCAACAAACAATTTTTTTTATTGAAATTATTACTTTTGGCTGTTCTGATAACTGGCATTTTGGGATATCTGTGGTATGCAAATATGTTGCCCTTTGATATTCCTACGGAATTGGTCCAATCATCTGAAAAGATTAAAGAATTATCTAAAATTATCCCTAAAAACGAGCAAAAGGTCATCTATTATTCAACTCAAGCAATTCCAAATCTGCCTGATGAACAAATTCCATTAAATGCATTACATAAAGCACTTGATACCTGGAAATCACTCAACCCCAATTTGGATTTTGTAGAATCCGATAACCCTAACATTGAGATCAGATGGCAAGTATACGCCTCTGAAACTCATTCTGGTCTTGCTACTTGTAATTCTGCACTATTTGGAATCTTGAATCATTGTGCATTGGACATTTCTCTGGGTGATGAAGATTGTAGTGGCAATTATGTTCAAAATGATGAAAACATGGTTTCCAATATCATAATGCATGAAATAGGACATGCTATTGGATTAGGACATAGTGCTGATAAAACTCACTTGATGTACTCCGATGAATCTCCCATTGTTGATTTTGATTCACAGGGATTTGTTGTACCTACAAAATTTGAAGAATTTTATATTGGGCAAAAACCTTTACTTGATCAAGACAATAAAATTAGAAATCAACTTGAATCATTAGATGAAAAAATCTCACATGCAAAATCGCAATATGATGAATATTATAAACAATATGAATACTATGATGGAAAAACTCTTTCTCAGGATGAATTTGAAAAAGCACAGAGACTCATAGATAAATTAAATTCTGAAGCTGACAAGATTAATTTGTTAATTGATCAACAACATCAACTAATTAACCAAAGTAATGCTATTCTGGAAATTTTAGACTGTCATCCTAATTTTGATGTTCAAAACTAGTTTCATTTTGTAGTATGTTGTAAATCAAAATTGGATAGTTTTTGATTGTTATTTAATGTCATATAATAAGACAAAACCCACAATTAACGCCGCTACTGAAATTCCCATAGAAATCATAAATTTTAGATTCACAAATTATTTTAATTTTATCTGAAATTAATAGTTTTTAAAGGAAAGCAAGCATGTCTAATATCTTTTTTGCATCTGTCCCTTTGGGGGATATGTTAAAGATACCAAACATGCAAACAGTCTTGCTTCCAATATTTTGTATGCTCTAATTTCTAAAAAACTCTTAAAATAAAACGTGTTTTGTTAATTGATCAAAATGGTTTGAAAAAATGATCCATTTTCATTTCATCATGCCTGAATCTATAATTTTCCTACCTTTTTCTCTAATCTAGGCATATTCCTCTGGGGTGTGTTTCAAATTACACACACTATTTCTTTTAATCTTGCTTGAATTAGTATTCTTGAGTCATAGTGTTTGACGGCATTCCTACGTTTGCCTTACAGACCATGCCCTAGAATTCATTTGGCCGTCAAACACATCTTTAATTCTAACCCAAACATTTTTCAAATCCACTATGTGTTGAAATAATCTTGATAATAATTTGCAAGGGTGTTAGAAAAATAAACACAATTGAAAAATGTAATTTTCTATATGATGGCACTTGGGGTGATGCAAAACTCGTTGAACATCAAAAGCAACATCAGTTATTAGAAGATACAAACTATGTATGGTTGGGGTTTGACATACCCCAATCGTTTGGAAATTACAGTGGGCGCGATGGAAAAAGAATCTAAAGTTATAATTGATTGTTTTCTGGTTGTTATTTTTAATACCAATATGATTTTGTGGTTAATTTCCATAGTAAAAATCAATAATTTTATTCCCATACATAACACACAATTCCATGAGCCAAAATAATACTATTTCTTGGTCTAAGGATTATTTTCTAAGTTGGTTGGACTTTCAGGCCGAATCAAATCCTTCAGTATTTGAAGATGTACATAGTACCATAAAATATCGATATACATGGACTGTGAATTCTGATAGTGTTGATAATCAAATTAGATTCTTTATTGAAAATATTGAATTGACTGTTGAATTTCATCCATTACTTTCTTGGGTAAGGTCACCACAAGCAACTCCGCAACTTTTAAAACATGAACAAGGACATTTCGATCTAGCAGAATTACTTAGATCTAAAATCACAAAACAAATTCAGAGTGTGTTTGCTGGAAAAAAATTTCCTACCAGAGGACAAAATCAAGAACAACAAAAACAACTTGCTCGTGAAGACTCTGGATTATTAATCGCAAAGGAAGTTGAAACATGGACAAAATATCTTTTTAACAAACAAGAAGAGTATGATAAACAAACCAATTATGGCCAGATATCAGAAAAACAACAAGAGTATGATAATATGTTCAAAAAATTACGAATTGTACTGTAAGCAACACACTTTATTTAATTTGTCTTTATCTTGTTTTTATTTATCTCTGATTAATTATTTTATTTTCAGGAATTGACTTGATGTAATTAACAAGACTCCGATAATATTTCAGATGAAAATCTAAATCCTTGATTTCTGTTTGTTTTAGTTCTTCTAACTCTGGTCCAAAATCTCGTTTGTCTGCTTGTATGTGATTTAACGTGTTTTCATTTATTTCAATCATATGAAACAAACTGTGTAATACTTCTCCTTTTGTCAGTGTTTTGTCACATGATCTTTTTAGTAAAGCTTCAACCCATTCCATATTTTTTATGTCCAAATTGTTATTTGTATTCCTGAATGTATCTTTTCTAACCTTTACTCTAATTTTGTTTAGTGCCTGTTGATTTACAAAACGAGGCTATCCTTTTTGTGCTTTCTTTTTTTTATCCATTATCTCTTGATTTCTTTCGATGTCTGAATGAATTTCTACATGATCATACAAGGCTTCTTTAGAGTCAAAAAGTTGCTCACAATAATAACACTGGTGCACTTCTTGGTTATGTCGATCTTAAATTAATTACTTTCTCTATATTTACGCCTGAATAAAATATTGATAATTTAGAGAAAGACGTGTTTGTGTAAAAATCAGTGCGTTTCTAGTGCTATCTCTGTATTGCAAGATGGCAATCTTCCTGATTCCTTTTTGAACTCTTCAATTAGCTGGATCTGTCGCTCTTTTGGGTTATTTGTAAATTCTCGTTGATATGACTGCGTTTTTTGCTTGCATTCATTTCCCTCAAATCTAGTATCTACATATTTTGTAAACGTTTCTTCCAAATTCCTGCTCTCTCCTATGTAGATCACATCTTTATTTCTATTATACAAAACATAAACACCTGGAATTGCCTTGACAAATTTGGCACTTTCTAGCCACACTCTCATTTTGTCTTCTAGTAATTCCATGATCTATTGTGATACCACTAGATATTAAACTACATTGCAAAAACTCTGATAATATTAGAACTCCATGCTTTTAATATTAAAGAAAAATAGATTTAATCCTGTCTCTCTTAGAAAAATTTCCAGAACAGTTTTCTCCACGAGATATTCAAAAAAAAATTTTACTGGAAATTGAAGAAAAATTTAAATCTGGTTACAAAAAAATCATTTTATGTGCTCCAACTGGAGTAGGTAAATCACTAGTAGGAGCAACTGTCTCAAGATATTTTGATAGTTCATTTACAATAACTGCATCAAAACATCTTCAGGATCAATATATCAAAGATATTCCATTTCTTAAACCCGTTAAAGGAAAACAAAATTTTGTATGTCTGAAAATGATGGGATTTGAAAAAGTAGACAATGCCAGAAAAGCTATGATGTGGGGCTTGACATGTGATAAGGGGCAATGTCAGGAAAAAATAACCAAAAATGGTAAGGAAGTAACTGAAGTTTGTAAATTCAAGCCTACAATCAAACAAGTAGAAGATAATACTCAAGAAGCTGAATCTTGCCACTACTATCTTCAAAAATATGATGCGCTTGTTTCAAAACACTCTCTCTGGAATTATCATGCATTTTTTCAAATTATGAAATTTAACAAAAAGCTCTTTGAAGATTATCTTAATAGAAAAGTTTCGATATTTGATGAATCTCATAAAATCGAAGATCAAATAATGCAGTTTATTGGATTTGATATATTTGGTAGTCAAGTAGAAGAGTGCAATCTAAATGCCGCCAAATATGATTTTACTGATTTAGATTCAACAATACAACTAATTGACGATATGGCATACTCTTATGCCAAAAAGATCAAAGATATCAAAGAAAGCGATTCATATCAAAAAGAACCTGACTATGAATCTGTTACAAGATTAGAGAGACGATATGATAGAGCTGCTCAAGCTAAAATCGATATTCTTACTGACAAGAATAATTTTGTAGTAAATGATCCTGTTCAAGACTTGAATGGAAATTTTAGAACAATCTCTGTAAAACCTATCGACGTTTCAACATTTGCTAGTTCTTTTTTCACTACAGAATATCAAATATTCATGTCTGCAACTATTGATAAATTCAGTTTTTGTGAAAATATGGGAATATCGCAAAATGATGTTGCATTTATTGATACCCCAAAATCTCCATTTCCAATAGAACATAGAAGAGTCGATCTTCTAAACATTAAACGATTAAGCTATGGTTCTACTGAAGATGATGAACTTGAAGTAATAAAAACCATCGATAGAATAATGGATGAGCATTCTGGTGAAAGGGGTTTGATTTTAACATCGTCTGTTCCACGATGTCAAAAAATCTTGAGATACCTTTCACCAAAAAATACTAGACGAGTAAGAATTTGTCATAGCTATAATAAAGATGGAAAAACACAAGATGAGATTATTTCAGAACATGCCACTGATCCTACCGGCGTCTTGCTTTCTTCTTCCTTATGGGAGGGAGTAGACCTTAAAGATGATTTGTCTCGATTTCAAATTATTGCCAAAGTGCCGTATCCAAATTATAAAGAAAAAAGAACAAAAGCAAAAATGGATAAATTTCCTCTATGGTACACTTCTCAGACTTTGACTAAATTGCTTCAAGGATTTGGGCGCTCAATTAGAAGTGAAGATGATTGGGCCAAAACATATGTGCTTGATACTGCAGTTAACAATGTCTTTTTCAAGGCTCAAAAAATGATTCCACGCGCATACTATGATGTTTTAGGTATCGAAAATCTGTAGTAGACAACAGTAATTCAATATGTAATTTTCTTTTCCTGTTATCTCTACGTTTTACTTTGATCAGCGATCTATAAACCTTGTGAACAATTTGATCATAATATCATTATTGTAAAATACAAAGCAATTGACTAGCTGCAATATCTTGAAACTTGAAATTATAGATTTGGACTAGTAATTGCACCCTGTGCTGCAGAGCCAACCAATGTTGCATATTTTGCCAATGCACCTGTTGTATAGTTTGGTTTTGGTGGACTCCATTGTCTTCTTCTTTTTTCTAGTTCTTCTATAGATACGTGAAGATCAATTTTGTTAGTTTCAATATCTATTGTAATCTCATCACCATCTTTTACTAGTGCAATTGGACCGCCAACATATGCTTCTGGGGCAACATGTCCTACCATGAATCCACGTGTACCTCCAGAAAATCTACCATCTGTCACCATTGCAACTTTTTTACCTAAACCTTGTCCTACAAGTGCTGCCGTAGTAGATAGCATCTCTCTCATTCCCGGTCCTCCTTTTGGACCCTCATATCTGATTACTATTACCTGACCTTCTTCGATTTCTCCTTTGGCTACTGCATCAAATGCATATTCTTCCCTGTCATAAACTCGGGCTTTGCCTGTAAATTTTGTCATCTCAACACCTGCTGTTTTAATAACCGCACCATCTGGTGCCAAACTTCCTTTCAATATCACTGCTGTTCCAACTGAGTGAATTGGATTGTCAACTGATTTGACTATTTGTTGTACTGGTTCTGGAATGTTCATTGACGCAAGATTTTCTCTGATTGATTTTCCAGTTACTGTCATACAATTATCATGAATTAGTTTTCTCTCTGCTAACTTTTTTAGTACAAATGGAATGCCCCCAATTTTATCCAGTGAATTCATCACATAATTTCCACCTGGTTTCATATCTGCTAAATGTGGAGTCTTTTTCCTAACTCTCTCAAAATCATCATATGTTAATTTTATACCCACCTCATTTGATAATGCCAACAAGTGCAAAATTCCGTTTGTGGAACCTCCAATTGCATTTAACATTGTAATTGCATTTTCAAATGCCTCAAATGTGAGAATGTCTCGCGGTTTGATATTTTGTTCTAATAGTCTAACACATGCTTTACCTGTGTCATAAACTATTTTCTCTCTTCTGTCGTCTTCTGCTGGAGGACTTGCACTACCTGGCAACGCAAGGCCAATAGCTTCAGAAATTGATGCCATTGTATTTGCAGTAAACATTCCACCACATGATCCTGCACTTGGGCATGCTGCATTTTCTATATCTTTTAATCCCTCCAATGATAATTGTCCTGCATCATATGCCCCAACTGCTTCATACACATCAACAACTGTTAATTCTTTACCATTTAGTATTCCTGGCATAATGGTTCCTCCATAAACAAAGATAGATGGTACATTCAATCTGGCCATTGCCATCATAGTTCCTGGTAAACTCTTGTCACATCCTGCAATTCCCACTAGTGCATCATATTGATGTGCACGAACCATTAATTCAATAGAATCTGCAATTATCTCTCTTGAAATTAATGATGATTTCATTCCTTCATGACCCATTGCAATTCCGTCACTTACTGCAATAGTTGAAAATTCTCTTGGCGTTGCACCACCATCCCTTACTCCTTCTTTTGCTTTTAGAGCTAATCTTGGAAGGTGAATATTACAAGGAGTAGCCTCATTTCCGGTATGACATACTCCAACAAACGGCTTGTCTAAATCATTATCTGTCAATCCCATAGCTTTGTACATTGCTCTGTGAGGAGATCTGGCAGTTCCTTCTACAACATTTCTACTAGAAATTTCCATAACATGACAAATGTAGTTTGCTATAATTTAGACTTTATTGACATTATCACTAAAAAATACAATTGATCATAAAGCGTTTAAATTCTAAACATTTCCACTGGAAATATTGGAACAGAAATCTCTCGCATGTCCTGTTTGTCAAAGCAATAAAGCCGAAATTGCAGGAGAGGATGTCAAACTAAGCGGACAATTCCAAGACAAGGAATTTCTAACTACGCCATTGACTGTTCTAAGATGTACTCGATGTGGTTATTACATGTTTTTTGATAAAATGGCTCAATTTACAACAAAAGAATCTATTGATAAATCATAACTAAAAATATTGAAAAACTATGATTCTATCATCTCTTGATTATCTAATTGCAATAACAGACCTTGAATTTCTTCAGGTGTCTCTGCACCGTATACGATAAGAATTCTGTCTTTGTCCATAGGCTCATATTTTCTAATATCGCTGACTTGTTCTCCGTTGACATAGAAATTCAATGTATAATCCTCATTTGTACAAAATTGTCTTCCGTCTTGGAAGATAAAGCATTTATCGTCTAATCCTAATTTTAATGACTGGAACAAATATCCCAGAGTTACACCTGTTGCATGTTTGTGAACTGTGGTGCCATCTCCTCCTTCAAAATGAATCCAACTTGTTTTGATTTGGTATGCTGGTAATGAAAAATCAAACGTATCACCAAAAACTTTGACTAGCATTGCAGCATGTGAATGTTCACTGCCTAAAACTCCTGCCCCTTCTGGACCTCCAGGAGCAGTCTGTGACATATTCATAAACTCCCATCCTGAATATCCAACAATTATTGCAATTACCGCAAATACTGCAATTGTGATCATCATATTTCGTCTTTTTTCAAAAGAACGTTTTGTAGCATAATTATCCCGCTTTTCTTCTCGCTCTTTCTTTTCTTTTCTTCCCATGAGTTAATCAGATTCAAAAATTTGCCCTAATTAACTGTTCGATGATTTACTTGACTTTCAGTTATTATATGAAATTCTTTTCTTCTAAAAAAGAAAGTATCTTCACTATGTAGATTAGTTCAAAGAATTAGCTTTTTTATGCTCATCCACATTCTTGGACTAAATTTCCATATTCGTCAATGAAGCAGTTACAGTTAAGGGTAGTCATGCATTAATTATTCGATTATTGTATTAAATAATTGCTTACAATAGTATTAGTTTACGCGACAAATTTGTATGTTATGGGTTGATGTATAATCTAATTTTTTTAATTGACTTGCGTTAGAACAAAATGAATAAATCATTTGCCAAAGCTCACGCTTAAATCCAATATCTTGACCTATACATGTATGAAAGTATCAATAC
>JBKKCM010000052.1:0-19407 GCA_046712755.1 Nitrosarchaeum sp.
CCAGTTTTTTTAGTCAGCTCAAGTGATTCTTTGTTAGAGTAAGCAAGTGTCAATACATCTTTTGTATTTGCGTCTTGAACAATTACTGGAATCAATCCATCACTTTTTGCAAAGTCTATTTCATCAATTGATTTTTGCATGGTGTGAATTCAGTTCTATGTTTTATAAAGTCATAGCGAGATCACCAATATATTCGGTGGATGAATTGCAATATGAATAACAAGATAATCAAATCGGAGAATATAACAGATACATACACCTACAAGGACAACAGATAACCAAGTTAGTGGATTGAATTTTATGTGTATGAAAATATCGAGGCTGACATATGCATTTAGACTAGCAACAGACATGCTCTGCCATTAGATTTTCTGCTTACAGAGTACATCTGATTATTGTTTATAAGTAAGAAATTTCTTACTTTATGTATGAGTGAAGCTACACTAAAGACAGTAAATGTCTCTGAAAAAGGTCAAATCGCAATACCAAGAGAGATTCGAATACTGCTTGGAATCAAAAAAGGTGATAGATTAGTACTTACTGCCAAAAACGAAAAGATTTTGATTCAAAAGGCTACAAGTATGGAAAAACAAATGGAAGATGATTTTGATCCCTTGACAAAACTTTCTGAAAGAACCGCCAAAAAATTATGGGATAATAAAGATGACGAAATTTGGAATAACTTTTGAAGCTGGAGACATAGTACTGGTGCCGTTTCCGTTTACCAATATGTCTCAAACAAAATCACGTCCGGTTCTCATATTGTCAAATACAGCATACAACAAGTCTTCACTTGATTTTGTCTGTTGTGGAATTACTTCAAATTTGAACAACAAAGATCATTCTATTTTATTAGATCCAAATGATATGGAGTACGGAACAATTCCAAAAAAGAGCAGGATAAAATTCAACAAGATATTTACTTTAGAAAAGACATTGATTATTAAAAAAATTGGCAAGGTTGATTCAAAAATATTGAAATCTGTAAATTCCTCATTATTTTCATTATTTAGCTAAATTAACAAATGATATAATATTGACTATATTGTATTAATATCTGGTCTTTTATTTAATTGAGGTTTGTAAAGTCTTGGGTTGATTTTTGTGATGTAAGGTTTTTGGTGGTATATGATAGTTAAAGATATCTAAAGTCAACAACTAAACCCTCGGTAATTTACTAGTTGATAGTTCATAATCGTACAGGGATTTTTCTCTCTTTGAGATACATCTTTACTCCGTTTACACCATAAGCTTGATAGTGAAATATGGAAGCAGCTAAAGCGGCATCTACATTTGATTTCTGAAAAACATCTACCATATCATCTGGTTTTCCACATCCACCTGAAGCTATTACTGGGATGGATACAGAATCAACGATTTTTTTGGTGAGTAAAATATCATATCCGTCTTTTGTGCCATCTTTGTCAATGCTGGTGAGAAGTATTTCTCCTGCACCAAGCTTTTCAGCTTTTTTTGCCCATTCAATGACATCAATTCCAGTTGCTTCTTTGCCACCATAAATGAAAACTTCAAACCAGAATTGTTTTCCATTCTCAGAAAAGATATTTTTGCCTTTTTGAGTATCAAAATTCCTTTTAGCATCAACTGCGACTACAACACATTGCCTGCCAAACAGTTCCATTAGTTCAGTGATAACGTGTGGATTTTTTATTGCGCCTGTATTGATTCCTACTTTATCAGCACCATTAAGTAAAATATTTCTTGCATCTTCTAGTGATTTTACACCACCTCCAACTGTAAATGGAATGTCAATTACTTTGGCAACTTTTCTAACCAAATCCTTGATTGTTTTTCTTTGTTCATCAGATGCAGTAATATCCAAGAAAACAAGTTCATCTGCACCTTCATTGCTATATTTTTCAGCTAATTCTACAGGATCTCCCGCATCTTTAATTGATTCAAAATGAAGACCCTTTACTACTCGGCCATTTTTTACATCAAGGCACGGAATTATCCTTTTTGTAAGAGTCATGCTATTTGTTTTGCCTCTTCGATTGAAATTTTATTCTCATAAAGTGCCTTACCTAATATTACTCCAAACGCATTTTTTTGTTTTACATCTTGTACGTCTTTTATATTTGAGATTCCTCCACTTGCAATTACATGTGCTTTACCTAATTGACATGCTTGCTCCAAAAATTCCAAATCAGGTCCTTGCAGTGTTCCATCACGACTAACATTTGTTAACAAAAATTCAGAAAATCCCATTGCAAGAAATTCTTGCATGGCATCAATTAATTTAATGCCTGTTTGTTTTTGCCATCCGTTTGTTACTATCTCACCATCTATATGATCAACAGAGATCACAATTTTTTCAGGTCCCAAATTTGATAATAATTTTTTTAGCGTAGATTTGTCTTTAAATGCTAATGTACCTAAAACGACCCTATTAGAAATTTTTGAGACATCAGTTATTGTTGGTTCATCTCTTAGTCCACCAGCGACTTGAACTGGAATTGAAATCTGTTCAAGAATTTTTTTAATTATCAGAATATTTGAGCCCCTACCCAGAGTTGCATCAAGATCTACCAAGTGAAGCATATCGGCACCATTTGCTTCCCATTTTTTTGCTACTTCAATAGGGTTATCACTATACACAGTTTTCTGGTTAGGATCACCTTTGTAGAGTCGTACTACTTGACCATTCATCAGATCAATTGCAGGAATAATTTTCATTTTTTACACACATCTAGAAAGTTTTGAATCATAATTTTTCCTACTTTGCCAGATTTTTCTGGGTGAAATTGTGTTCCAAAAAAGTTACCTTGTTCAACAACTGCAGGTACCTTAATTCCATAATCAGATTCTGCTGTAATTACATCATTGTTTGCAGGCTTTACCCTATACGAGTGTACAAAATATACCCAAGCATCATCCTTTACTCCCTCAAGTATTTTACCAGATTTTTTAATTTCCAAATTATTCCATCCCATATGTGGAACTTTCATTGATGGTGGAAGGATAATTACATCGCCTTTAATTACACTCAATCCCTTTTCATTTCCTTCTTCACTTTTCTCAAAAAACATTTCCATGCCAAGACAAATTCCTAATACAGGAGTGTTGTCTTTGACATAATCGCTAAAGTCAGTTTTTGATGATTTGCATATGCTTTTTATTGCAGGATCAAAATTCCCGACTCCTGGAAGTAAGAGCCCAGAGTAAATATTTTGCTTGTCAAAATCAGTAATAACATCTACTGTAGCTCCTGTTTTTTCAAGTGAATTTTTTAGGCTGAAAATATTTCCAGCACCATAATCAAATATTGCAAGATTTACCATTTACATTGAACCTTTTGTACTTGGAATGCCCTTTTGTTTTTTGTCATACGAGGATGCTTCTCTAAATGCAACAGCTAGTGATTTAATGGCAGCTTCTACTTTATGATGATCATTATCGCCATACTTTACAGTAAGGTGAATACAGCTGTTTAGGTTTTGAAGAAGTGATTGGAAAAAGTGCTCCAAATCTTCTTTTGAGATATCTTCAATGGTATTTCGTTTGATTGACAAGACTAATTTCCAGAATGGTCTTTTCACTAGATCAATTGAAGCCTCAGCTAGTGATTCATCCATTGGTACAGATGCATAGCTGAATCTAGTAATTCCACTTCTTGTTCCCAAAGCTTTGTCAATGGCCAAGCCTATAGTAATTGCAGTGTCTTCAATCAAGTGATGTTCAATTTTATCATTGGATTTTGCATTAACCTTAAGATCCATCATCCCATGTTTTCCAAATGCGGTGATTAGATGATCAAGAAAATTAATTCCAGTCTGAATCACGGTTTTTCCGGTTCCATCCAAATTAACAGAGACTGATACTGTAGTTTCTTTTGTACTGCGGTTTACGGAGCTTTTTCTTGGGGTCATATTTTTCACGGAAGTTGTACTTTGTCTTATTCTAAATTTAACATCTTCGGAAGTAAATTAATAGATTCTAAGACTAATTTAGCCCCATTGTGCTGAAATAATTCCAGTTTTTCTTGCGGATTTTTGCTGGTTCCTATAATTGCACAAAAAGTAGTTTTACAGCCTAGATTTGTAGCCTTTTTAGCCATGATAAAATCCTCCATCGAGTCTCCAATGTAAATACAATGATTACAGTTCATGCCATTAATTGAACGAACTAATGATTCGGGGTTTGGTTTTGCAAGTTCTCTTGGCTCATCTTCCAGAAACGCAGAATTTTTCAGATCAAATTTATCCAATAATTGTTTAAGAGAATATCTAATTGATTCTTTTCCTCGCCCAGATACGATTGAGAGTTTGGAAGAGAATCTTTTTTGTAGTTTTTCAACTAGAAGATTATTTACTATAACAATATCATTTTCTATCAATCCAGGTTCTGAAAATTGAGATGATTGTTTGAAGAGTTTGATGTAAAGTTCAGGTCCATAAAATATTTGATCAAATATTTTGTATAATGGATTATCATGATGAGTTCCAGGATACGATAGTTTGTTTTTAATGTCACTGATATCTACAAGTTTCTCAATATATTTTTCTGCGGATGAAATTCCCGAAGAATCAGTATTAGATATCACATCAAAAATAAACTCATGCTGAGATTTGTTTAATTTTTTTGCAGCTACTAGAGAAAGGATTGCTGCGTATGTTAAATCAACTTCATCATTAAATCCACCACTTGATTTAAATCCATCAATAATTTTTGAGTTAATTTCAATACTGTCAGTAATTTGAGAAAAATTTTCTAAAACATATTTTACGGTTTTATATATTGTAAGATCATATGACTTTGTAATGTCAATTAAAACACCATCGCAATCAAAGATTATTCCATCTGCGGAGATCAAATCATTTGAAATTGAATCATCCATGTATATTCCAGGTTGTTTTTTTGTTAACATCATCCTAGCAAATCACGAATTGCAAGTAAAAATTTAGAGTTCATTTCCTTAGTTCCAACTGTAACTCTAAGACAACCGTCATGTTTTCCAATTTTTCCTAATTTTCTAATTGATATTCCTTGTTCTGCAAGGGCATCATAGACTCTTTTGTGAGAACCATGGGCATCAAAGAGTACAAAATTAGCCTTAGAATCAAAGACTTCAAAGGCATCATATTTTCTAAGGTTGTCAATTATTCTTTTTCTCTCTTCTTTGATTATTTGTACTGCTTCTTTCACTTGAGCAGATTGCTCCAATGCTAGAATTGCAGATTCAATTGTAAGTGTACTAACTGGATATGGGTATTGTAAGACATGATTAAAGGCATCTGTAAATTTTTTGTTTGCAATAAAATACCCCAATCTTAAACCAGCTAAACCAAATGACTTTGAGAGTGTTTGTACAACAATCATATTTTCTTGAGATTTTACCATATTAGACAAAGAAAAATTGCCAAATTCACCATATGCTTCATCAATTATTATTAATCCACCAAAGGATTTTACTAATTTTTGTAAATCATTTTTTTGGAACTGAAATCCAGTTGGATTGTTTGGAGAATCAATATACAAGATATCAGCATTTTTGGATACTTTGAGAAATTCTTTGACATCTAGGGTCATATCACTTGAAAAAGGAATTGCAGTCACAGGAATGGAGTACAGTTTGCATCTTTCTTCAAAAAACCCAAATGTTGGATTTGACGTAAGAACTCTGGTTTGCTTTGATGCAAAATTTGAAAGTATCAAATCTAGTATCTGATCAGAGCCATTTCCAACTCCGATCATAGAAGAATCTACTTTAAGAAATTTTGATAGTTGGTTAATCAAACGTTCTACTCCACCTAAAGGATATTCCCTGACATCACAATTTTTTTTGGCATTAGTAATTAGATCTTGTTGAAATTGTTTAGAAATAACATAGTTTTCATTAGAATCAAGTTTAAGTGCATCAGTATGTAGCTCTGGTTTTTGATATCCTCCAATGGAAGAAAATTCTTTAATTTTTTTGTCAAACCAATTTTTTTTCATTGTATTCTACCTCGTACTGCTTCATAGTGATTTGGAAGTCCTTCTGCTTCGGTAAATATTTCCATGTATTTTGCAATTTTGGATAAAGATGATTTTGAAGCAGAGATCTGAGTGTTTATCTTGATAAAGTCCAAAACAGAGAGTGAGCCTCTTATTTTACCAAATCCATTTGTCGGCAAAATATGATTTGAGCCTAAAAGATAGTCACTTGCAGATGACGGAGTGTCATTTCCTAACAAAATCAATCCAGAAGAAGTGATTTTTGATGCAAAAATATTGGGATTTTTTGTCATAATTTGTAGGTGTTCTGGAGCCAATTCATTTGCAAGTTTTATCATATCTGAATTATTTTTGCAGATTGCAATAAAGCCATTTTCCTTAAGACTGGTTTTTACAAAATTATTTCTCTTGATTTTATTAGATAATTCTATGATAATTTTATCTACTGATTTTGCAAGTTTTTCTGAATCTGTTATCAAATAACAAAAAGTATCATTACTATGTTCAGATTGGGAGATGAGATCTAGTGCAACATATCGTGGGTTTGCAGTTGTATCTGCAATAATTCCTAATTCAGTAGGACCTGCAAGCATATCAATTGCTGTTCTCTCGCTAATCATTGACTTGGCAATTGTTACAAATGTACCGCCTGGTCCTACTATTTTATCTACTTTAGATATTGATTTTGTGCCAAATGATAATGCGGCAATTGCTTGAGCGCCACCAACTCTGTAAATTTCATTTGCACCACATAGATCTGCAGCTACGATAGTTAATGGATCAATTTTTCCATCAGAATTAGGAGGGGATACAATTACTATTCTCTTGACTCCTGCAATTTTTGCAGGAATTACAGACATTATGACAGAGCTTGGATATTTTGCTAACCCGCCTGGAATATAGCACCCTACACTTTGTATTGGTACAAATTTCTTTGAGATTTTGATTCCATCTGTGTTGATAGTTTTATTTTTCAAGATAGATTTTACAGCAGATTCGGTTTTCTCCAGTCTTGATTTAGATAATCGTATTGCAGCTATTTTATTTTTAGATACTTTAGAAAATGCATCTTTTATTTCATTTTGTGATAAACGTAATGAGGTAATTTTTGCCCCGCTAAATTTTTTCTCATATTCTTTTATGGCCGAATCGCCATTTTTTTGTACATTTTTTAAAATAGATTCCACTATAGACTTGTTTTTTTGTGGCTGTTTTGGCAATATTTGTGCTACAAATTTTTCAACATTGGTTACTTGAATTATTTTCATCAATTTTCTTCATCACGCTTAATCTCCTCTAGCTCTAGAATTTGTCGTGGTTCATGAACTACTAGTCCTTGTGCAATTTTTCTTAGTTTTGGAATTAGTTTATGAAAGTCTTCTTTTTGAATAACTGTGTTTATTCCATACCATCCTTTTTCACTAAGCGGACTTATTGTTGGTTTTTTAAGAGAAGGTATCTGTTCTAGAAGTTTTTTTAGGTTCTTTTCTTCTACATTAAGATAAATGTGAAGATATTTTCTTCCATGTACAGCACCTCGTATTAGAGTTACAATATCAAATATCTTTTCACGTTTTTGCGGATCCCTTAGAGATTTTTTGTTAACAATCAAATGTGCAGTAGATGTTAGGATCTCATCGACTATTTTTAATTTATTTTGTTTTAGTGTAGTTCCAGTCTCAGTGACATCTATTATTGCATCAACATCTTCAGGTGGTTTTGCTTCTGTAGCACCAAATGATAAATGAATTTGCACACTCTTGTTTGTACCAAGCCGAACCCAAGGTGTCACAATTAATGGATCTTTTGTACCATAATATTTTTTATAAGATTTACATTGCTTTAGAAATTTTGATGCAGTGGTCAGATATTCAGATGAGATACGAAGTATTTTTTTCTTTTTAGCATAATCTGCTATCATTTCATCAAGATTTTTGTAGTGATATTTATCAGGAAATGCAACAACTAGTCGAATTTTTCCATATTCTAAATCCAATATTGCTTCAACATCGGCGTTAGTTTCACCAACCCAGTCCTTTCCAGTTATACCAACATCGTACAATCCTTCAGCTACCAATGTAGGAATTTCTTGAGGTCTGAGCATTTTTACAATAATATTTGGATCATCCAGATATACACGGTATGTCCTGCTTTCTCTGTTGACTTTGGTCCAAGATCTTTCAAGAATTTTGAAGGTTGCCTCTTCAAGACTGCCTTTTGGAATTGCAAAGCGAACTTGAGACATTTCTTCTTATATATCTCTAAACTTAGTATATAATAACTTCATTTATTTTTAGAATTATAACACAATGAAATTATTTAAAAAAATTATTCTAGGTTCAACAATATTATTATCTATTACAATAATCGTTTATTTTGTATACTTTAATCCAACTCAAGACATAGCAAGCCCACCAGATATTGAGAATTTAAAAAATGCAGAATTAATAGAATGGAATACTAAAGGATTATTTGCAATTTTTGTAGAACCAAAGGATATGAGAATAATCAATGGACAAGAGATACCTTTGAAAGGCACTTTTCGATTAAAACCTGAATTAACAGACACATATGCTGAAATTGGAGTTTATGATGAAAAAAATAAACCGCTTTTCATTATACCGCTTTTTACTGCAAGTGCATATTCAAAAAATGGATTTTATGATTTTTACAAGGGAAATTGTGATTATTGTCTAACAACAAAAATTAGAACTATTGATGAATTAGCAGAACAATCTAGTGCAAATGCCGTTAAAGTTTTAGAATTATTAGGTTATGATTCAATTACGGATATAGAATTAGATAAAAACCCAAATATTTTATCAAAATATGATAAAGTGATTGTTCTACATAATGAATACGTTACAAAAAATATGTTTGATGCAATCACATCTCATCCTAATGTAATCTATCTATATCCTAATGCGCTCTACGCTGAAATATCAATAAATTTTGTAGACAATACAATTTCGTTGATCAGAGGACATGGATATCCCAATGAAAATATTACCAATGGTTTTGATTGGGAATTTGAAAATACAAATCCATATGAATATGACAAAAAGTGCAATAATTGGGAATTTTATGATATTCCAAATGGTAAAATGTTGAATTGTTATCCAGAACAAAAAATTTGGAAAGACGAAAAATTTTTAAAAACATTAAAAGAATTATAGAGCATCTGAATTAAGCAGTATTTCTTTGGCTCTATCAAGTGAAATTTTCTTTTCCTCAATCATTTTCTGTACAATTTTATCTACTTGATCGGGTTTTGCTCCTGCTGCAATAACCAAGTTTCTTGCATGTAATCTCATGTGTCCCTTTTGAATTCCTTCAGTAGATAATGCTCGAATTGCGCTATAATTTTGAGCAAGACCAGTTGCAGTCATTACACACGCAAGTTCCTGAGCAGAAGAAACTCTGAGAATTTTCATGCAGATTTTAGCAATTGGATGAACATTGACAATTCCTCCAACAATTCCAACAGATAAAGGCAATTCCAAAGAGCCGACAAGATTTCCCTCATGATCTTTAGTCCATTTACTAAGAGAGCGGTATTGGCCTGATCTTGCAGCATATGCATTTGCAGCTGCTTCAATTGCCCTACTATCTTGGCCTGTTGCATTGGCAACAGCCATGATGCCATTCATGATTCCTTTGTTATGAGTTACTGCTCTGTAAACATCATTATCTGCAAATTGATATGCCAAAATAATATCATCAACCACATCTTCTCCTCCAATTTCCTTTTTATCAAAAACTGCTGTTGCCTTTGCAATTCTCCGTGTGGAGTAATTTGATAAAATACGAAGTAGTGTTCTTCCTCCGGAAATTTTTTCCAATAGTGGTGAAACAGCTTCACACATTGTATTTGTAACATTTGCCCCCATTGCATCACCAACATCAATTAATAATTCAACAATTAGCATTTTTCCCAAAGGAGTATCAATTTCCTTACAAGATACTTCTTTTGCACCTTTATTCATTTTAGATAATGTGTTGCTCTTTGAATTTGCAAGATTGAGAATTTCTTTGGAAGACTCTTGTATTTTTTTTACTGCTGAATTGATATCAGTGTCTAATACTTGAATTTGTCCAACACTGTAAGATTCATCAGCTGTTGCTTCAAATCCTCCTCGAATTCTTGCAATTTTTGCGCCTTTTGATGCTGCAGCAATTACTGATGGTTCTTCAATTACCATTGGAATAAGATAGTCTTTTCCATTAATCTTAAAACTAGTTGCTATTCCCAAAGGTAATGAAAAAGTGCCAATTGCATTTTCTACCATTTTATCAGCTTTTTCAAAAGAGATACCACCATCAATGCTTTGTAAAATTTCTAATTCTTCAGCAGATAAATTTGCAAAATTACCAACAATATCTAATCGCTCTTTTCTAGTTTTTTCAAAAAATTTTGAAATTGCCGAATCACTCATTTTAATATCCTCAATAGTTTATCATCCATGCTGTCTGGAAAACCTTTTCCATCGGTATTTGAAGTAATTACATAAAGACTTCCATCTGGGCTTTGCACTACATCTCGTATACGCCCAGCTCCACTTAGAATGGTTTTCTGAGAGTTTAGACCATCAGCAAAATCTAGTTGATATAGATTAGTGGCTCTAAGTGAAGCCATAACAAAATCAGCCTCCAGGTTTATTTTATCGCCAGAATAGAAGAGTATTCCACCGGGTTCAATACTTGGATCATAACATATTATCGCATTTTCAAATTTTTTATCACCTGAGCACTGCTGCTCAGGCCAGCCATAATTTTTTCCTGGTTTAATGAGGTTAATCTCATCGTTTTTTTCAGGTCCAAGTTCAGCCAGATACATATGACCCACGTTATCCCAAGTCATTCCTTGTGGATTTCTATGCCCTAATGAGTATACGGGGGAATTTGGGAATGGGTTGTCTTCAGGGATGGTACCATCATCGTTTAATCGTAGAATTTTTCCAGATAAGGAATCAAGATCTTGTGGCAGATGTGAAGAGTCAGAAACAGTTCCAGTTCCTACGTACAATTTTTTATCAGGACCAAATTTTAAAAATCCACCATTAGTAAATACAGAGCCAGGTATTTTATCAAAAATAGTTTTTGCATCTTTTAGTTTATTTTCCAATTCAGTAATTTGCAGTATTTTATTCCAAAGTTTTCCATCTTCTTCATAGGTAAAAAAAACATAGATGAGATGATTGTTAGAAAAATCAGGATGAAGTGCGATTCCCAATAATCCACCATCAAATACGTTTGTAGTACGTAATGTAGCTAATGGTTCATCTAGTAGAATATTATCTTGAATAACTCTAATTAGTCCATCTTTTTCGGTTACAAAAATTCTGTTATCTGAAACTGCAATTGATCTTGGCTCATCGAGATTTTCTGCTAAAGTTTCTACAAATTTATTTTCAGGTTTTAACGAAGGTGGTTCTGGAATTGGTAAAGGATTAGAAGATGATGTCAAAACAAATATCGAAAATGCTAATGCCGCAATAATTCCAGCAATCCTTAGTTTTTTGTCCACAAGAAATGAGTCATTTCAAATCCTATTAATTACTTTCAAGAATTTGATAAAGCGTATATAGGCTCATACTCATTTACGAATTAGCGGGGTGGGGAAGCCAGACTCTTTAGGGCTAAGTCATCCCGGCGGGCTCATAACCCGCAGTTCAGTAGTTCAAATCTACTCCCCGCTACTTATTTTTCATATACGCAAAACCATGAAGTTGAATCATCAAATTTAGAATCCTTGTTAATTCTTCCAATTCTTTGTAATGGTCTACTAAGATGCCTATGTGCAGAAACACTAGGAATGTACAATTGTTTTTTGATTTTCCTAGGAACTTTTAAAATGACTTTGTTTACTGATTTTTTGCCACATTTTGTGCATTGATATCCTTGGCTCTTTCCTTTTGATTTCATTTTTTTATCACATTTTTTACATATAGGATTAGATTTTATCAGATTTTTTTCAAGATTAATGACATCAATAAACTCAATATTTAGAATTCTAGGATAGTTTTTTGAGGCTTTTCTAATACCGCCACCAATGCAAACCATGTCTCCTTTAATCAAACTTAATGCGACAGAAGACATCCCAGTTGGTTTGTAGACAGCGCATCGTAATTCATGTCCATCTGAAATAATAGAGAAAAAAACATGACCACCTTTTTCAATTTTTGGCTCATCAGATATAATTCCAGTAATTTTTCCTGAAGCATAAGGTCGAATATTTGTTGAATTAAATTCATTTTTCAAGTGATCACCTGTACCTTGATTAGATTTGAATATCATGTAACCTGCCAATTTTTCACTAGTTTTCAAAATTTTTGTTGCATGTAATAATGAATTTACATTTTCTCCACGTACCCCGTAGAAAACAGGATCAGGGCTATGAGGAGTAATTAAGACTCGGTCTTTTTTGTCATCAAAACTGTTAAATGTATAAGGTAATGTTTTTTCCTGCATTATTTTTACACTTTTAGCAGAAAGATTTCTCTCTTTTCCAAAGTTAGAATTTTTTCTATAACTTAATAGCTCTAATGTGTGATCTTTAAAATCATAACCTATTGCACCGATTGCACCTACAAGGCCTTGACCATTTCCTTGATAAAAAAATTCAATATTGTTTTTTGTAGCAAATTTTTTTGCATGATTTCTGTTTATTAGCTGCCATAGTGCCAGTTTGCTGAATTTAGTAAATTGCTCTGGAATTTTTTCACTTTCATAGAAAACTAGACCTGGATTTGCCCCATTTTTGATATCAGAATATTTTTCAACAAGATTTTTGATTTGATTTTTGATTTTTGATGGAATTTTTGTCCTTATTCGCAAAGAAACTGCCCCATTGCCTCGTGTTTTCCAAGGAATATTCGGATTGAATCTGATTAATTTGGGAAAGTCAAGAAATTCAGTCTCTTGTTTTTTTAACAAATCAACAATTTTGTAAGCAAGAAAGGTTGTGCACATTCCTTTTATGGAATCTGTATCATCAAAACCAATATTCAGTATGTGCGTGTCAGTCATAAATGAATTATAGAATTTCAGACATTTTTAGTTGTTGTATGGCACAGTTGGTTTAAATTAATAACTCCATATTCTTAGCTGGAATTGATAGTAATAGATGAAGAGCGTATCTTCAAAGAAATTGAATCTAAAAAACCTGCATCTGTGTCTCTGAACGGTCCTGATGGAATATTACCTCAAGTTCAAGAGACTGCTATGAATATTACAAAAAAATTTGGAATTCCTGCATATGTTTTAGCTGATACCACTTGGGGAACATGTGATCTGAATTCAAATGGTGCCAAAGTATTAGGCGCAGAGATTCAATTCAACATAGGACATACTATTAACACTGAATCATTTGAGAAAAATCTAATTCTAATTAATGCCTATGATGATGTGGAATTTGACAGTGTCGCCAACAAGTGTATTGATATTCTCAAGGGAAAGAAAATATCTCTAGTTACAGATAGTCAACATTTGCATCAGATGGATAAAGTAAATGAGATTTTAACTAATGGTGGAATTGAAGTAAAAATTGGCAAAGGCAAGGGTCAGCTAAATGACGGTCAAGTATTTGGTTGTGAGTTTTATCCAGCAACAGAACTCAAAGATAAAGTTGATGCCTATGTCTTTTTAGGACAGAGTAATTTTCATGCAGCTGGAATTGCACTATCAACTAATATGCCAACATATGTTTTAGATCCTTATTTTAATGAAGTAAGAGAAGTCACAGAATTTGCTCAGAAATTAAAAAAGAAAGCCACACTCGCAATTTACAAGGCAGCTGATGCGCAGTCATTTGGAATAATTATTGGACTCAAAGAAGGACAACTATCCAAAGTATTTGCTTTAAAATTTAAAAAAGAATTAGAAAAAGAAGGAAAGACAGTTCAATTATTTGCTCTAACTGACATCACAAATGAGAGATTAAAAAACCTAAAAGGAATAGATGCATTTATTCAAGTAGCATGTCCTAGAATTTCTACAGACAATCAATTTGACAAGCCTGTTCTTTCTACACCTCAAGCAAATGCACTTTTAAAAATATTAAGACATGAAAGCATAGAAGGATATCTAGAAATTCCTCATTGGCTTTGAAATTAAGATACTAGGTTTTGAAATTTTTGATTGTCTGCTAGTTTTTCAAAAGATTTGATTTTTTTTGCTTTGATCTTATATTGAATTCCTTGCGAAATTGCATTTTCAAGCGTATCAAGTGCATCATCTATTCTAGAAAGCATTGCAAGATTACAAGATTTATCAAAAAGAACATCACCATTATGTGGATAGTCCTCTAATATTTTATTGCAGCAAAGTATAGATTCTTCAAATTGTTCCATTGAAAACAAGATTCTTTCTTTATGATATAATACAATGTTATATTTTGAATTATTCTCTAAAATAGTATTGCAATAATTTAATGCCTCAGTAAATTCACCTTTTTTTCTCAAAGAGGATATTTTGTTTACTAAAACAGAAAGATCTCCAGAATCTAATTTCAATGCACTATCATAACACTGTATGGCACCATCATAATCTTTCAATTTATTTAGTGCATATCCCTTGTTGTTAAGAGAACCAATATGATTTGGTTTTTCATGGAGAATTTCATCATAATAGGTAATTGCCTCTCTTAGTTTGCCTTTTAAAAATAATCGATTTGCTTCATCAAGAATAGAATCAATTTTGGGATTTACAGCCATCATTAATTTTACATCAGGGCTTCATTAAGATTTTTCCAAATAGTCCCTTTCCAGTTAACATTTTTGTATGAGCTTCTGCTGCTTGCTCAAGGGAATAAACAGAGTCGATGACGGATTTAATTTTGCCTTGAGACATCCAGTATAGAGCTTGCTCTAATTCAGCTCTAGTTCCTTGAGTTGAGCCTAAAATATTGATGCCTTTGAAAAAAATATGGCGTAAATCTGTTTTAGCATCATAACCAGTTGTGGCTCCAGTTGTAACAATTGTTGCACCATACTTTAACAAAGTCAATTCCTTATTCCAGTGCGAACCGCCAATATGCTCAAAAATTACATCAACTCCAGTTACATCTCCAAAAGGCTTGATTATTTTTTTAGATATATCACGGACTTCCTTATGCCAATCTTCTTTTCTATGATCTATTGCATAATCAGCTCCTAATTCTAATAATTTATCTAATTTATCTGGACTAGCTGTAGCAATTACAGTACATCCAAATAATTTAGCTATTTGAATTCCATAATTTCCAACGCCGGAACCTCCGCCCATAATCAAAACTAGTTGTCCTGGTTGAATCTTTGTTCTTCCAACTAGCATATGCCAAGATGTTAAAAGAGTCATAGAAGCAGCTGCTGCAGAATCATATGTGACATTATCAGGAATTTTTACAACATTAACTTCGGGCAAGTGTGTAACTTCACAGTATCCTCCCCAAAGTGGACCGGTTTCAAATCCCCAAATTTTTCTCTGTCTGCAATCATATTCTCTTCCACTAGTACATAATTTACAGATTCTACATGACATGTTTCCATGAGAAACAACTCTGTCACCGATTTTGATATTTTTTACATCTTCACCTATTGCAATTACTTCACCTGCAGCATCTGTACCTGATATGTGAGGTAAAGGTACAGCCAGAGGCTTTCCCCTCATTCCCCAAATATCATCATAATTCAGAGATGCACTTTTTACTTTGAAAATAACTTCATTGTATTTTGGTTCAGGTTCAGGAATGTCTTTAATTTTTAAAATTTTAGAAAAATCATCATCCGTAGTATATTTATCATATACTAGTGCTCGCATGATTGTTTTGAATTTTTTCTGGTTATATGATTTGTCAATAATGCCTTAGACCACAAACAATTATAATCATAACACCAAAAAACACAGCATGTCTGAAATTGCTGCATTGCCGGGAGATAAAATAGCATCAATTGAAGAATATGAGGCAGGATACAATACTTTTGATGATGGAGACATGGTTCGTGCAGCAGCAGTAGGTAAGACAGATCTCAATAAAGAAACACGAGTTGCAAACATAAAGCATCCAAAGATGATATCTATTCCAAAAGTCGGAGATATCATAATAGGAACGGTAGCTGCAGTTATGTCTTCTATGATAGCAGTATCAATTGATTACATTAATGGTAAACCAACAACATCAAAAGTTGAGTGTATTTGTTCAACAAGAAATCTTAGAAAAAAGAATGTGGCTTTGGTAAATGATATTGTTACATTAAAAATTCTAAATCACCTAAATGGTACAATTCATGCAGCAATTGAAGAGCCACACTTGGGGGTATTATTTACAAAATGTAGAAAGTGTGGTGGAAAAGTAGTCCAAATGCGTGATGCCATTAAATGTACAGAATGTGCTTGGATTGATGAAAGAAAACTTTCATCAAATTTTGGTAACAGTGATTTCGTAAAGCTGAGAGAGTAAGAAATGACACGTGTTTCGTTCCAGGGTGAACGAGGGGCATATAGTGAGGCAGCAGCTAGAGCATTTTTTAACAGAGAAATTCAAACAGTTCCTCTTCTAACCTTTGCAGAAGTTTTAGAAAATACCACACTAGACAAAACAGAGTATTCTATTTTGCCTGTAGAAAATTCATTGGAAGGTAGTGTTGGAGAGAGCTATGATTTGTTGTATTCAACATTACTTAATGCCGTAGGTGAAATTTATCATAGAATTGAACATTGTTTGATAGGAAACGGAACTTTGGAAGAGATAGATACGGTATATTCTCATCCGCAAGCATTAGGACAGTGCAGAAACTTTATTGAAAAACATAACATGAAAACAGTTCCCACATATGATACAGCGGGAAGTGTAAAGATTATCAAAGAGTTAAACAAAAAAAACATAGCATGTATTGCCAGTAAGGATGCATCTGAGATTTACAATGTACCTGTAATATCAGAAGGTATTGCAAATAATTTGAACAATTACACTAGATTTTTGATATTATCAAAAAACAACAAGGAAGAAACTGGAAAGGACAAGACATCAATAATTTTTTCCATAAAGCATGAACCTGGTTCTCTTCACAGAATCATAGAAAATTTTCATAATTATAAGGTCAATTTAACTAAAATTGAGTCACGGCCAACCAAGACAAATACTTGGGAGTATAATTTCTACGTAGATTTTGAAGGTCATGCAAAAAATCCAAGAATTGCAGAGATGTTAGAGAAAATTAATCACGAAACATTATTCATGAAAATTCTAGGATCTTATCCTTCAGCAAAACTAAACTAGAATCCTTTTGGTTTTCTTAAAGTAAAGCCCATACTAAATCCAATGATTATCATACCTGAAATAATGACCATCATATGAAAAGGAAACAAAATAGGATCAGATGTTACTTCCAATGTTGCCTCTACTTTTAATTCAGACGAGCCAGTATTTTGAAGATTTATCACAGTTATACCATCTTTGAGATGAATCCAGTCCAAAGTGACTTCCTTGGTATGAGATGTTTTTGGAATTTGAAGACCATCACCAGGACTAGATAATTTAAGATCAAATTTTTCTCCTGTAATCTTCATATGCTGTGTTGCATGTTCATTTGCGTTAATTTGATATGAAGTGGATTCGCCTACTGCAAATGTTTCATTTACTTGTATTGTTTGCAACCCAATATCAGAAATTAAAGAATATACTCCAATGCCAATAATAGCACTTCCTACAATAATTCCAATAATAGTTCTCTTTGATAACACAAAAGAAGGATTTGTGATACTGCTTAAAAAATTAACTACATCAAAGATACGTCATGTGGTTGGCTTTCAGCAAATCCAGCACCAGACATTTTGATAAATTCTGCATTTGCTTGCATTTGTGGAATTGTGTGTGCTCCACAATAACTTAATCCTGAACGTACACCACCAGTTAATTGTTTTAAAATATCAGTTACGGTTCCTTTGTATGGAACCATTGCTTCAACGCCTTCTGCAACAAAATCATTAAGATCTTCATCAAATGAAATAGAACCTGTTTCTTTTGACTTTCTTCCTAAAGATGCTCCAAGTGAAGCCATTCCACGGTATATCTTGAAACGTTTACCATTTTTTGTCAATACAGTTCCTGGCGATTCATCTGTTCCTCCAAGCATACTGCCTACCATAACAGAAGATGCACCGGCAGCCAATGCTTTAGTAGCATCACCAGAAGTTCGGGTTCCACCATCAGAAATAATTGGAATGCCGTAATCTTTTCCAATCTTAGCACAATCCAATACTGCTGTTAATTGTGGTACTCCAGAACCAGTAATTACTCTAGTAATACAAATTGAGCCAGAACCAACACCTACCTTAACTGCGTCTACTCCTGCTTTAATTAGATCCTCGGCACCTTGTGCAGTTGCAATATTTCCAGCAATTAATTCACATTTAGGAAACGCCTTTTTGATATTACGAATTGTACTAATTGCATTTTCACTATGACCATGAGCGATATCAACAACTAGTACATCTACACCTGCTTCTAACAAGGACTCTGTTCTTTCCATAAAATCTCCCTTTACACCTACAGCAGCTCCAACAAGAGGTCTTCCTTTCTTATCTTTTGATGCAGAAGGATAATCCTCAATATTTGTAATGTCTTTGCTTGTAATCAGACCTTTAATGAAACCGGATTCATCAGTTATTGGTAGTTTTTCAATTCTATGTTTATGCAAAATTTTCTTGGCTTCATCCAAGCTCACACCAGGTTTTGCAGTTACAACATCTTTTGTCATAATATCTTTGATAAGATGAGTAGTGTCAGTTTCAAATAACAGATCTCTATCAGTAACTATTCCAACCAATTTAGAATTAGAATCAATAACTAAAAGACCGGAAATTTCTTTTTCTTCAGCATAATTTATTGCGTCTTGAACAGTTTTATCAAGATGAATAACATATGGGTTTTCAATCATTACACTGCCAGATCTTTTTACTTTGAGAACTTCGTTTGCTTGCTCTTTAATTGTCAAAAATCGGTGAATAATTCCTATTCCTCCAGCACGGGCCATTGCTACTGCCATGGCAGATTCAGTTACAGTATCCATATTTGCACTAACAAATGGAATGTTAAGTGAGATATTACGTGATAATTTTGTGCTTAGATTGGTTTGAGATCTGCTAGTGATATCAGAATATTTGGGTACAAGAAGAACATCATCAAAAGTTAATCCTTCTTTGAATTCCAATGAAACCTTGTAAAGATAGTCAAATATGGATTATAAGCGTTTGTGTATTCCAGACAGCTTTGCTGCAATCGTAACAGCATCCTTTGTTTCTGCTACATTATGAGTGCGAATTATATCGGCACCGTTAAGAACAGATACAACCTCTGCAGCAAGAGAACCAAATAATCTATCAGAAATATTTTCCTTTCCTAAAAGTTTTCCAATAAAGGATTTGTTTGAAACAGAGATCAGAATTGGATATTGTTGTTTAATGGATTTA
>JBKKCM010000053.1:0-17320 GCA_046712755.1 Nitrosarchaeum sp.
AATAACCAGTAGATTCTTATCTAAAATTTTTCGAAAAAGTCCATGGCCAAGATTAAACAAAATTCTCCTGTATTGTTTTACTTTAACCAATCAAAAAAATGGCTTGTTAAAATTTCCAAAAAAGAATTACTTCATACTCATATCGGTGTCATCAAACATGCAGATGCTATAGGAAAAGAATATGGTTCTAGATTAGTCACTAACAAAGACAAGTATGTCTATCTTATCGAACCAACAATGTATGACTATGTGATGAAGCTTCAACATGGCACTCAAATAGTATATCCTAAAGATATTGGCTACATTATTGCAAGAGCTGGTATTGGAAGCGGTCAAAAAATTCTAGAGATTGGTACTGGCAGTGGTTCTCTTACCTCATTTGTTGCAAGTGTTGTAAAGCCAAGAGGACATGTCTATACTTTTGATGTTGATGAGAATTTTATGAAAATAGCTGCAAAAAATATCAAAAAAGCTGGAATGTCAAAATATGTTACACAACAAAATTTGGATTTGAAAACTGCAAAAAAAATGCCACTTGAAGAGGCCGATGTGGCTTTAATTGATCTAGGTGATCCATGGACTGTACTTCCACAAGTTCGCAAAATGCTCAAAGGAAGTGGCTCTGTTTTTGCAATTTGTCCTACAATGAATCAGCTAGAAAAATTAACTATTGCGCTAGTTGAAAATGAATTTACTGATATTGAATCTACTGAGCATATTATTAGAACCATTGAAGCACGTGAAGGAAAAACTAGACACTCTTTTCAGGGAATAGGTCATACCACCTATCTCTGCTATGCAAGAAAGGCATTTTTTGGCAGGGGATCAAAGAAAAAATCTGATACTTTATCTGAATCTGAACACGATACTGAACCTGATACGCAATAAGCCTGTTCTTACATTTTTTCAGATCAAAATAAGATTTATTCCTCTAGACTTTACTGTCTTTTGTATTGGTTAGAAAATTACTGCAAATTCAAACTGTTAAAAAATTCATACCTGCACGAAAAGCAAAATCTCGTAAGGGTGATAATGGTACTGTTTTAGTTATTGGAGGTAGCTACATCTATCACGGAGCTCCTATTTTGTCTTCAATTGCAGCATTACGGTGTGGAGTTGATCTAGTGTATACGTCAGTTCCAAAAATCAATGTGACCCCAACTCGTGCAATATCTCCAAATCTTATTGTGATTCCTCTAGTTGATCAAAAATTAACACGTGGTGCTGTTAACAAACTTCTCGGTGTCTTGCCGCGCAAACTAGATTCTGCGACAATTGGCATGGGGCTTGCAGTTCAAGAAAGAGGTTCTTTGATGCTTTTGATAAAATCTCTTTTGGATAGAGATGTACGCCTTTCATTAGATGCAAGCGCTCTCGTTCCTGATGTATTGCCACTTTTACCTGACAAAAATGTTGTAGTGACCCCACATGCTGGAGAGTTTAAGCGCTTATTTGGAACTATGCCACCTGATTCTAAAAAAGACCGAATCTCATTAGTTGAAAAAAATGCTAAAGATAATGGAATTACTGTTTTGCTTAAAGGTGCAACCGATATAATTTCTGATGGTACCACAACATATCTTAATGAGAAAAAAACTCCCGCAATGACTGTGGGTGGAACAGGTGATGTCTTATCTGGGTTAGTTGCAGGAATGTTGGCAAAAAATCGTAATGCTTTAGAATCTGCCGCGGCTGCAGCTTTTATCAATGGGTTGGCTGGAAAAGCAACTCAAAAGAAATTTGGATTACACATGACCTCTATGGATCTCTTAGATGAACTCCCCAATGTCATGAAACCATTTGATAGAATTGTGTGAGTAAAATGCATCCTCTAAAGCATATTGATGCACATATGGGCAATTTGATTTCTGAACTGCAAACACTAATTCGACAACCAAGTGTTTCTGCAAAAAATGAAGGAATTGAAGAATGCGCACAACTAGTAAAAAAAATACTGGAAAAATCTGGAATAAAATCTGAAATCTTACGACTAAAAAATGTGGCACCGATTGTTTGGGGGGAGATAAAATCAAAGAAAAATCCAAACAAAACTTTGATGTTTTATAATCACTATGATGTCCAACCTGCAGAGCCGTTTGAGTTATGGGATGATCCCCCGTTTAGCGGAAAGATCAAAGGAAACAAAATTTTTGGCAGAGGCTCATCTGATGATAAGGGTGAACTAATCACTAGAATCAAGGCTGTCGAGGCATATCTGAAAACTACTGGAGATGTGCCATGTAATATTAAATTTGTAATTGAAGGCGAGGAAGAGACAGGCAGCGCACACATTGATCAATATTTGAAAAAATATCAAAAGAAATTTTCATGTGATGGTGTAATTTGGGAATTTGGCTATGTTGATTCACAAAATAGACCTATCATTGGTCTTGGGATGAAGGGATTACTTTATGTTGAATTATCTGTAAGGGAATCGATTCGCGATGCGCATTCAAGCTTGGCTGTTTTGATAAAAAATCCTGCATGGCGATTAATTGAAGCTGTACAAACACTAAGGGATTCAAATGGAAAAATTCTCATTAAAGATTGGTATAAAGAAATAACACCTCTTTCAAAAAATGATTTGGAAATAATTTCAAAAGAACCCTTTGATGAAAAATCCCTCAAAAAAGAGTTTGGAATAAAATCATTTGTAGGAAATATGCATGGATTGAATGCAAAAAAAGCTCTGGTTGGGGGTGCAACCTGTAATATTGCTGGATTTGTTTCAGGCTATACTGGAAGTGGTGCAAAAACAGTACTTCCTGGAGAAGCCCTAGTCAAAATTGATTTTAGACTAGTTCCTAAAATGAATCCAAAAAAACAAGCTCTTCGATTAAAAAAACATTTGAAATCAAAAGGATATGGGGATGTATTAGTCAAAATTTTTCATGGTGAAGCAGCTGCCAGAACAAATCCATCTGATCCATTTGTTTCTAAAGTTAAAGAAGCAGCTGATCAATCATTTGGAAAATCGATTCTTAATGTTTCAAATGCAGGCACTGGTCCAATGCATTCTTTTGTAAATGCCCTGAATGCTCCTTGCATCTCAATTGGTGGCACCTACATGTTTTCTCGTATACATTCTCCTAATGAATTTACTAGGATTGATTTATTGAAAAAAACCACAAAATGTATTTGTCTTATAATGGAAAAATTTGGAAAAGACTAGTGAATGCATCTAGGTAATTTTTTGATAATATGTGCAAGTGATGCTCTTCCTGGACCTGCAGTAATTACTACTAAGGCACCTGCAAGTATTACAAGGTCTAACGCATATCCTCCATTTCCTGTCAGATTTGATGCTTGTTTAACATGGAATATAGCTCCCAACATAATAATTGTAATCAGTGATGCTGAAATTCTAGTTAGAACACCGACGATTAATAATATTCCTGAAATTACTTCTGCAAGCGCAATTGGGATCTGCATTTCTACTGGCAATCCAATATTCTCTAACATATTGACAAATCCCGGTCCAAATTTTCCAGATCCTTGTACTATGAAAATTACTCCTATTGCAGATCTGATGCCCCAATTTGTAATATCGTTTAATTTTGTATTGTGAATGCTGGCCTCAGTCAATGCAAGATTGTATTTCTTATTGTATAAAATATTTTATCTGATTTTTTGCATCTAAAAGGAGAAAGCCCTTTATTATGCTCTAAAATCATTTCAAATATGTCCATGTACATGCCAGGAGCAACGGCTGTAGGAATTACATTTAATGGCGGAATAGTTCTTGCAAGTGAAAAAAGGATCGCATTTGGGAATTTTCTTGTAAGCAAGTCCACAAAAAAGACTTTTTCAATCACTTCAAAAGTGGGGGCAACATGTGCTGGTCTTGTAGCTGATATGCAAATTTTAACATTACAAATTGCAGCACTTGCAAAAATTAGAAAAATGGAGCTCAAAAGAGATGTTCCACCAAACACTGTAGCTAAAATGATGTCAAATATGATGTATGAACGAAGATACTTTCCATTATTGACTCAGGTTATTGTTGGCGGTGTAGTTGGCAAGCCTGTCATGTATACTCTTGACCCATTAGGTTCTGTTCTTCCAGATGAATATGCCGCAGTTGGAACCGGTGCTGAAATGGCACTGGGCGTTTTAGATCCTCAATTCAAACCAAACATGACTCAAGAAGAAGCAATAGATTTAGCAAAAAGGGCTATTCGCTCTGCAGCACTTAGAGATTCTGCAAGTGGTGATGGACTTGATATACTTGTTATCACCAAAGATGGCACTAAAGAATTTACAGAAAAAATTTAGTCACCTATAAAGCGAATCTACGTAGTTAAATTATTTCTTATTTGTAATTTATCAATAAAATATCATGATTCTGTTGTATTTGGACTGCAAACTATCAGAACAAATCAATCATAAATCGTCTTTCCTATTTCCCAAAACTTATCTGAAATATAATGCATATTTTTTACGACTTCCCCTTTTTCCATATTTTCCAATTCTGAACTTGAAACAAGAGATTTTCCAACTGCAAGAAATTTATGCTGTGATTCCTCAATAATGCAAACTATCTTTTCTTTTTCAAATTCATTGTGACTTTTGATTCCAGGTCTCATCACATTTGCTCCTTTACACATAAACTTCACTGCTCCCATGTCTACTGTTACATGAGGAAATTTTTCAAGCAGCTGTGTTTCTGATAAAAATGGTAGATACTCATCATTAACTTTTAAAATTTTAATTCCTTGACCTGTGATTATTTGTGCTTCATCTGCAATTTGGTGTACTTTGAGGTTCTTTATTTTTGGAAATTCAATTTTCCACTTTTCTGAGACTGTTTTTAGTAGATCTGCTGTCTCACTTTTTGAGATTAAATTGGATTTCAAATTTTTGCTATCTCTTGTCTGATGTCTAACAAATCTCTGAGGATAGAGCTTGCCGTTTCCATTCCACCTGCTCCTTTTCCAATAATTGTTTGAGTACCAGAATGTTCTGATGTAAATGCAATTGCGTTTAATGTTCCATTGACACACAATGGATCATCCACCGATACTTCTTTTGGTTCTACTATCAGCTCTTTATTGCATGAAGCAATTAATTTTACAGCACAATTGTTTTTGCTTGCTTTTTTAATATCCTCTGCTGTTACGTTGCGTATTCCTTTACATTTGATATCTGGCATTGTCACTTTCATGTCCATGACCCAATTTGCAAGAATTACTAATTTTGCAGCTGCATCCAATCCATCCAAATCTAATGATTCATCTGCTTCGACATACCCTTTGTCTTTTGCATCTTTTAAAGCAGTAACAAATGATAACCCGTTTGCCATATTTGTTAAAATATAATTTGTCGTTCCATTTAGGATGCCTGAAAAAGACATTATTCTTTCACCCCTGAGACTATTTTTTGCATAATCCAAAATTGGTGTTCCTCCACCTACGGTTCCACTAAACTTGAAGATAACTTGATTGTAAATTGCTAGTTCCATTAATGATGGGAATGCTAGCGCTAACGGACCTTTGTTTACAGATATTACGTGCATCCTTCTTTTCATTGCAGTTGTTATGTGAGTCATTCCCGGTTCTGCATCTTTGTAATTGCTGGCAGTAGTCTCAATTATAACATCTGCATCTAAATTCTTGATCATGTCTATCCCTGACATGTTATTTTTTGTGTTAGCATAGTTTTTTACGGTTCCAAATTTTTTCTTTACTTCGATCAGTCTTTCTAATTCCAGTCCTGATGTATCTACAGCACTACCTTTGCTATCAAAGACACCTACAACTCGTGGTTTTAATCCATATTTTGCATAAAGATCCTCTGATCTTGAATCAAATAATTTTACCAAGCTTTGACCAACAACGCCAAACCCACAAAGTATTATTCTCAACTTCCTTCTTTCCTTTCTGATTTGTTATTGTGACTCATTTCTCTTCTTTGATTTTCTTATCATTGACTGTGTTTTATTAATAATTTTTGAATTCTCTTGATTTATGTGCCCACGAGTTACTGGTGTTATTCTTTCACCCGTCATTCTTGTCAAGTTCAAGTGAAATTGAGTTAATACAGTATCTGAGATTGGTTGGTTCTGGTCCATCATCAAAAACATGACCTAAATGTGCCCCACATTTCTTACAGTTTACCTCCGTGCGTACCATCCCATAATCTGTGTCTGATATGTATTCTATTTTTTCATCTGAAAGAGGTTGCCAAAAACTTGGCCATCCAGAACCTGAATCGTATTTTGTATCTGATTTGAACAATGTTTCTCCACAGCAGACGCACTTGTAAGTGCCTTTTTCTTTATTATTGTAATATTTTCCAGTAAATGGCGGTTCTGTCCCCTTGTTGATACACACCTCAAATTGCTCAGGTGTCAATGCTTCTTTCCATTCGTTGGGTGTTTTTACAATTTTATCTGCCATGTCTCTATATCTTTTTGATTATATTAGAATATTTTCTATTTTTTAAGGTTCTTTCTTTTCTCTTCAGACCTTTTTTCTGATTCAAATCTTTCCAAGTCATATTCTTTTAAATCCACAAATTTCATTATTTTACTCAAATGAGGATGAACTCTGTTGATCTCTCTGAACATTTGCTGTGCAACTCGTCTGTAATCAATGTGTCCTTGCGGAACAGTTCTTAATTCTATTAAATGACATGCCTCTCTAAGATTAAATTTCATAAAATATGGATAATTGTAGGCAAAGTTAACAACATACTGCCCCTGTTCTGGATACTTTGTCCTGATTTTATCGAATGTTTGTTTTGTTTTCGCCATGCACTCTCTATAGTCTTTTTCAATTCCTAAAATTTTGATTTCCTTTGGAATGTTATATCCATGATCTGTTGTTAGTAACTGTCTTTCTAATGTAAGTGCTCTATGCCTGTGAAAATCTCTGAACATTCCAAAATTATTGAGCAAATCAAATGTATAGTATACACTTTCAAATGCCCTTGATGGTCTATGGCGTCTATTTTTACGCAATTTTGTAACTGTACTGATTATTTTTCTTTTCTTTTCATCTGATAATTTTTTTACTTGTTGCATGATAATATTATAAGATGTACTTGGAGACTGCTCATAAATTATGCTTGTAATAATTTTATCTATTGCTGTTTTTTCTGATTCATAATCGACTAGTTGTGTTCTTACTCCTGAAATTATTTTGGGTTTGATTTCTTTTGCTACTATTCTTGATATTTTTTTGAGCTGTTGTAGATAGTTTTGAAATGCTTTTCCATATTTGTCATCTGCTCTTCTAACAAAAGCTTTGATAGTAGTATCAAGCTCTTTTTTGATTTTTGAGGCTAAATCTTGCTCTTCTTCAAGTCCTGATGACGCAAGTATTGTAAGGAGATACTCAAAAGCGCGTCCGTTTCCTGTAATTCCTACATTAGTTAATGTGGATGCTGGCAAAAGTCCACGTAAAATATCCAATGCTTTTGCTTTCGTAGACCCATTGTAAATCATATTTGCCGATTTGATGTCGTTTTCTTCTTTTAATTTGGAAAATGATTTTTCTGTTCCATCTTTTGAGTCCTTAAAAGTATATTTTTCAATTGGGTATTTTTCTCGTATGTGCTTTATCATGGGTTCGATATTTCTTGAATAAATATCAAATGAAAAATCACATGTGTCTAAATACAAATCTCCAAATTTTGATTTCATTAATACTGGTTCTCTATAGAATCTATATTGCCCATTTATTTTTTTATTCCATGCTACATATCTTGATGATTTCTCCAAATATGATAATCCTATTCTTCTGTCTTCGATTTTCTTAACTGCAATATTTGAGAGACCCTCAATTGCAATTTGGGCTTCACCTAATTCTGCAACTGAATCATCCCCATATTCTAAGAGTACGCGGTTGTAAAATTCCTCCCCTCTATTTTTATTTTGTAAAAATTCATCTAAAAATATTCTACGCATACTTTTGTCTGTTCTGCTATACCTTGACATCAATGCACCTCGATCAACTTGTCTTGGTGTAGTTATTGCAAAGACATTATCATCTGCATTTGAAAAATGATTAGAAAGAATCTTTTTTTCTTTAATTGAAAATTCTGACAATATGTTTGTCAAGTTTTTCAATTATTAATAGTCTATTTCTTTTTTCCAATTTGTATTAGATCGGGGGCGTGATTTTTTTCCATCCCTTTTGTCTGCCATCTTAGTAGTACCTCTTTGAATGCATTTGCATCTGATTCGTTTTCTGTATACATTAATGCAGTTACCCATCTGCCTTTTCCTGCTTTTCCGCCCACGGAATTCATCCAAAAATTACTTGGCAGTGTTTCCATGGCTTTGTTGTTTGGCTCTTTTGTAATTTCTAACCATCTTTTTGCTACAAAATTCAAAACTTGTTCTAATTCTTCTCTCTGTATCATGTTATTTGCTATATGTAGCTAAATTTTAAAATTTCTAAAATGATTCTTAGACTTGATTAATCCTAGTAGGCCAATGTACCTACAATAATATTATTTCCGTAAGCATCTTGATATTTTGGAATTTATTTTCATTATCTGTGGGTTTTGATATAAATAGTAAAAACAAAAAAATCTTGTAGATCTATATGAAATCCATATTGAACATTGTTGTACATAAAATACATACAAAAGATCTAATAGAAATTTTGCCAAAGTTATACTATGAGAGTTGATTCATGCCGTAACTGCGGCCAAGTGTTAAGTATTGTAAAATTTTGCAAGATCTGTTTGCAGCCTATTCAATTACAATGTAAATTTTGCCTCAAATATGTTGATGATCCAATTCATTCTTTATGTCAAAATAAAAGTCTAGTCTGTTGATTCTACTTGCTCTTATTTTCTCAACAAGTAGCATATTCAAATTAATAAATTGGATCTTAAGACCAACAACGGTTAGTTGTTTGATGATGGTTCCAATCATCACTAGTTTGGCAATTTAGTATTTAGTTCATACTGATAATTTCTACGTGAATCTTTTATTCTAATTTCGATAATGTGAATCAATAGATGGACTGAGGTTTTCTCGACCATTACCTCATCAATCTATTTACAAAAGATTAGAAGCACTTATGAACTTCTAATCCTTCATTTAATCAAATAATGAAATATCTTGTAATCTTTTTGATTTTGGTTGGAACTGTAGGATTATCATTTGCAGAATCAGATAGTGCTATTTCTATAGATCCTTTTATGATAAAACTACATCAGACATTATCTGTTGATGCTCTTGATGTGGAATTTTCAGGAATAGAAGATTCAAGATGCCCGTCAGACGTGACGTGCATTTGGGAGGGGCGTGCCTCTGTTACACTTCGTATTTACCATCAAACTCAATACCAGACAATAATCCTGACTACAAATGAAACTCCTACTTTTCATGTGGATTCATATGAAATTACCTTAATTGACGTCTTACCGTACCCTGTTAGTACAAAGGACATAACTGAAGAATACGTTGCAACAATCAGCATATCTAAAAATATAAACGAAATTTTGTCACCATTAAAACAATCTAAAAGCGGTATTTCGTCTGATATGGTTAATTGTAAACCTACTCTTGTCTTAATCATAAAAAATAGTGACGGTTCACCAGCTTGTGTCAAACCAGAGACAAAAGCCAAGTTATTTGAAAGAGGCTGGGCAACAATTCCAACTTAGATATGTGTAGAATTTGAAACGCATTTGTTCCAATCCAACTAGATCTCAAGATTGATTTATAATCATAACCTAAATGAAATGAATCAATTTGCCAGTAGAGTCCGGTGTGATTACATTAGAGCTTTGGGTTCTCTTTTTTGTAATTCTGTCAGTTACGATAGCAATTGATCTTGGTTTATTCCACAAAATTAAAAGAAAATTGAGCAAAACCAAGCCAACTGAAACAGAACATGTGATGTCTAGTAAAGAGGCTCTTGGTTGGACCCTCACTTGGATTTCTCTTGCGGGTATCTTTGCTGTGGTGATCTACTTTGCACTAGGCAATGATAAGATGATAGAGTTTGTTACTGGTTACACTCTGGAAAAATCGCTTAGCGTAGATAACATGTTTGTATTTTTGCTGGTATTTACTACCTTGGGAATTCCTCACAAATATCAACACAGAGTTCTCTCACTTGGAATCTTAAGTGCAATTGCAATGAGAATAGTACTAATCCTTGTTGGCGCATCGTTACTGGATAACTTCCATTGGATGATCTACATTTTTGGTGGATTGCTTTGGTATACTTCAATTAGAATGATCATCCAAAAAGAAGAAAAGAAAATTGAACTAGAAAAAAACATTGCAGTTAGAATTCTAAAAAAATTCATGCCAGTAAATCTTAGTCTAGTTGGAAACAAGTTCATTGTGCCGATTAACGGAGTAATGCATGCTACCCCACTACTAGTTGCCCTTGCAATTATTGAGTTAACTGATTTGGTATTTGCAATGGACTCTATTCCAGCCGTTTTAGCCATCACCAGAGATCCATTCATAGTAATCACATCAAACGTATTTGCAATTTTAGGTTTGAGAGCACTGTACTTTTTAATTGGTGGTATGCTGGAAAGATTTCACTATCTCAAGCCTGGTTTGATTGTATTGTTGCTCTTTATTGGAACAAAGATGATAATTTCAGAATTTTATCCTATTTCAACTGTGACATCATTAATTATTGTATTTGTAATTCTGGCAACCGTTATTGTGGGTTCATTATTAAAAAAACCAAAGACTAGAAAACACGAATAACAAAAGAATTACTTACTTCTAAATGCCAATATGAAACCAATACCGCCACATATTACTCCCAATGCTAGTATGGCGATAAATCCGCCAATTGGTTCTATAAATGAATCCATGATGGCAGGATTTTTTGGACCTAACTTTCCCTCGGTAAATACGGTGAGCAATCCAGTTCCAGCCAATCCTGCAAATGCCATTATGATCATTGCTCCTGCGCCTCCGATGTTCATTCCAATTAGATGAATACCTGCCAACATGTTTGACGCTTTGGAGAATTTTTTCTTTAATGTAATTTCAAGATGGCTATAAAATAATGCGGATACTGCTACTGCAAGTACAACAATCAAATAAAATATGATTCCCAAAAAAAACCATTTTGCAGTACCTTCAAAAGATAATGATAGATATTGTATTATGTTTACTTGAGTGTATGATATTTGTATTCCGACAATGACTATGGACATTGCAGTTATTACGCCTCCTTGAAGAATAGCTGCAATTATGAATCTATTTGCCCACTTACTTCCAATCTCTTCCATATTTACATCTAGTATGACCCTTATCATAAGTGTCTTTTAAATTTGAATAATGCTCCAAATTGTTAATTTTTAGTAACAATTGTCAGTACCATCGTTATGTTATTTGGCTCTTTTTTTTTACAAACTTTCAGGTGTAATTAATAATAATTTCATTTATCACAACTAACAAATGTTAATCTCAATTGATCAAATAGGTAGAGAGATTTATTATCTAATCTATTAAATTTAGATTTAAATGAACATTTGTACCTTGAATAGGAAATTACCCATTAGTTTGTGTCTTAGTTTATTGCTATTAATTGGCATTGCCTCTTCTCAAATGGTATATGCTGTGCCTACATTTTCATTTAAAATTGGCTCTCTTGGAACTGCTAATGAGCAGCTAAAAAGCCCCAATGATGTTATAGTGAGTAGCGATGGAAAGACAATCTATGTGGTAGATACTGAAAATCATAGAATCAACGTATTTGACGATGATGGGGATCATGATTTCAAATTTGGCTCATTTTGTGATATGGAATTGATTCAAAACTGTAATGATAATGCAGATGGGGCTGACAATGACGGTGATGGTCAATTCAACAATCCCATTAGCGGCATATTGGATTCATTTGGACATTTCTTTGTTGTTGATTCTGACAATGAACGAATTCAAAGATTTGACGACAGTGATGGTGAATTTGAATTAAAATTTGGTTCGTCTGATGACACCAAATCTGAATATCTTGGTGCTGCACAAGGAATTGCTACATTAAAATCTACAAAAGAAATTTACGTATCAAGTATTGATACTGATTCAATATCTGTCTTTGACTCATCAGGAAATTTTTTATTTAATTTTGATTCATTTGATGGAAATGATTCCTTGAGAAATCCATCTCATATAATTATTGATGATAGTGATGAAACTCTTTATGTTTCAGATACTGGTAATGATAGAATCGTAATATTCAAACTGGTTACAAGTAATACTTGTCCAAGTGGAACTAGTAAAGCAACAGATGGAGTTTGTTTTGTAAAAAAGTTTGGTTCTTCCGGCTCTTCTGATGGCAAATTTGATTCACCTTCAGGCCTTGCATTAGATACCGCAAATGATCTTCTATATGTTGCAGACACTGATAATAACCGTGTACAAATATTCAAACTGATTACCAGTACCACTTGTCCAAGTGGCACTAACAAGATTGTTGATGGTGTTTGTTTCGCAGAAAAGTTTGGTTCTTCCGGCTCTTCTGATGGCAAATTTGATTCACCTTCAGGACTTGCGTTAGATAAAGCAAATAATCTTCTATATGTTGCAGACACTGATAACAATAGACTTCAGGCATTTGCATTGAATTCTACATCTTCATCTCTTGCCCCCAACACTCCAAAAAATCTCAAAACTTCACCTATTTCTCCAACATCTGTTATCCTTACGTGGGATGAACCTACTAGTAATGATACTCCTGTAACAGGCTATAAAATTGAATACAAGGTAGGCACTACAAGCTATACTACTGTAACTGCAGACACAAAAAGTACAGCTATATCATTTATCCATGAAGGCTTGGATTCCAGTAAAACCTATTCTTATCAGATATATGCAATAAACTCAAAAGGAATCAGCAATCCCTCATCAAGCTCATCTGTCAAACCAGCAGCAACCACAGTGCCAGGAGGATTTACTGCTACTGCAATTTCCCCTACTCAGATTAAACTTTCATGGCAACCTCCATCTAATACATTTGGTCAATCAATTAGTGGATACGACATCCAAAAAGTATTTGGAATTGATGCTTATGCTACTATAGGTTCAACTAATGGTAAAACTACTAGTTATATTGTAAGTAATCTGGAAACCGATAATACGTATTCGTTTGCAGTTTCAGCAAATATTGGTGTTGGTTCTACTGGACCGTCAAATACTGCATCTGCTACACCCAGAACAAATTCAGCTGATGTCTCAAATACTCCACCATCCTCCACACCAACAATCACAATTCCTACACCTCCAACAAGACTAACTGTGACAAGTGTTTCTTCGACTCAAATTAATCTCTCTTGGAGTACCCCGTCATCTGATGGCAACTCTCCAATCACTGGTTACAAAATTGAAGTAAGAAAAGACTCTGGTTCTAATTCCACATTAGTGGCAGATACAAAGAGTACGACAACAACATACTCTCATACAAATCTTGTAACAAACTCAAAGTATGCATACAAAGTATATGCAATAAACTCCGCTGGTACAAGTGTTGCATCAAATGAAGTCACAGCAACTCCTATGACTACTCTTAAGCTGAATCAGTTGGGCAAATTAACAATTGATGAAGGAAAACTTTTATCGTTTACCGTCAAGATAACTGACAATTCTCTCACGGGCATGACATTTAGCCTAAACAAAAATCCCCCAACAGGCGCAAAAATTAATTCAAATACTGGCATGTTTACATGGACTCCAACTGATTTACAGGCTGCCAAATCCTATGTGTTTGACATAGTTGTAACTCTAGGTTCATTGACTGATAGACAAACAATCACAATTACTGTGAACGATGTTTTGAATAAACCAGAACCATCTAAAGAGCCAGAACCATCTAAAGAGCCAGAACCATCTAAAGAATTAGGAATTGCATCATTTGTAGATAAATCAAAAGATCCACAATCTTATGTTGATAGATACAACAAAGAACCAAACTACAAAAAATGGTTTGATACAAACTTCCCAGAATACTCTTCAATTTATGAAGCAGTTGGATTAGATGAACCAAAAACTGAAACCCCGCAAGTTGAGAAACCTCAATTTGGAATCTGTGGTACCGGAACAAAATTAATTGATGGAATATGTACTCTTATTGATGTTCCAAAAGCTAAACCTTGGTGGAAGTTTTGGTAGTGGTTAATTTTAGATTATCAAAATCATAAATAATTTGAGATTTAATTTAATTTCAATTATAAAAAAACTAGAGTAGAAAAGATTTTTCATTAAAATGAATTTGAAGTAATCCCTAAATAGATACATCCATAGTAATTATGTAGATCAAGATTATGGATAATAGAATTTTAGCAGGAATAATTACAGGAATAATAATTGTCGGTGTTACTGCATTTTACTTTACATTAAACACAGAATCTTCTGAAAAATCAGAACCATTCAAAGTTGGAGAAAATGTATTTGATGAAGAAAAATCTCCTGGCACACTTGAAGAAAAAGAAGGACTGATCAAATTTATTTCATATGATGAAATCAAAGAATTTCTAAAAGATAATCAAAACCAGCAATATGGATATGATGAACTAATTCGTAGAGAGGGCGGTTCAATACGTGAGGGTGCTCCAATCTCTATGCCTGGTGTAGAACCTACCTTTCTACCAGGCCCAATGCCTACTGGTACCGTGATATCTGAAGATGCTAACCCAGTACTAGATGCTGATAATGCAGAATATTCTGGTACCAACGTTCAAGTAAAAAATGTCGATGAACCTGATTACCTCAAATCTGATGGAAAATACATCTACATCGTAAATCAAAACTGGCTCACAATTATTGATGCATACCCTGCAGAAAATGCTAAGGTTGTTCTAAAAATTGCTCTAGACATTGAGCAACAAAATCTTGAAAATATATTCCTAAATGGTGATAAACTAGTTATTTTCTACTATGGCTCTAGCCAAACATATGGAATTGCTCAGTATGATTTTACACCATATCCAATTTACACTTCAAAAACATTTTCTACCATACTTGATGTATCTGATAGAGAAAATCCAAAGATTGTAACAAAGTTTGAAGTTGATGGAAGCTATGTGAGTTCTAGAATGATTGAAAATATTGTTTATCTTATAACTAATTCAGGTGTTGATTACATAAATCCGACAATCCCAAAAATAATGGAAGGTGCTGATCTTATTTTACCTGACGTATATCGTTTCCCAAACCCAGAACAATCTTACACATTTAATACTGTAACTGCATTTGATGTGTCTGGAAAACTACAAACTTCCGAGACATTTTTGATGGGATACTCTAATACAATTTATGTTTCTGAGGAAAACCTGTACATCACATATCAAAAAAATGTACCATACAACTATTATGATACTATGAGTAAAGATAGATTCTTTGATGTTGTAGTTCCATTATTACCTAAAGACGTACAAGATAAAATCAGAATCATTCAACTTGATACAAGTCTCGATGCATATGCAAAATGGGTTCAAGTCTCAAATTTACTGCAAGACACATACAACACACTACCAAACGATGAAAAAGAAAAATTGTTTGTACAAATTCAGACTGCACTAGAAGAATATGACACAAGAATACAATCTGATGTATCTCGTACTGTAATTCACAAAATTGGTCTAGATAACGGCAATCTCAAATACGTTGCAAATTCTGAAGTTCCTGGCTATCTCTTAAATCAGTTCTCAATGGATGAAAGTGGAAATCGATTTAGAATTGCAACTACATCTGAATCTTTTTCAAGAACTGGCTCTACACCATCAAGTAATGTCTATGTCTTAGATGAGAACCTAAAACAGATAGGTAGTCTGACAAAAATAGCCCCTGATGAGCGAATATACTCTGCAAGATTTATGGGCGATAAACTATTTCTTGTTACTTTCAAACAAGTTGATCCATTTTTTGTAATTGACCTATCTGCAGATTCCCCTAAAATTTTAGGAGTATTAAAGATTCCAGGGTTTTCAAATTATTTGCAACCATATGATAAAGATCATATAATTGGCATCGGTAAAGACACAAAAGAAAACGAGTGGGGTGGTATAAGCACAACTGGGGTGAAGATATCTATGTTTGACGTTTCTGACTTTGAGAATCCAAAGGAAACTGATACTATGGTAATTGGCGATAGTTCTACTGACTCTGAAGCACTATACAACCACAAGTCATTGTTATTGGACAAGCAAAAAGGTGTGATGTCTATTCCTATCAAAGGTGAGATCAAAGCAATCTTTGATGGTGCAAAGTCTGATTCCCAATATGTTCAATGGAATGGATTCTTTGTTTATGGATTTGACAAAGACGGATTTGTAGAAAAAGGTTCCATATCTCACTATATTGGTAACAATTACAATTCAATCTACATGCCTGCAAGATCTCTGTACATTGGCGATACATTGTATACTGTAATGGATGGGAGCATCAAAATGAATGATCTTACAGATATCTCAAATGAGATTAACAGCATAACTATTGAAAGTACTGGCGGATTGGTTCCGTATCTAGATAAATGATATCCCTAAACCAAAAAATACGAGCATTACATACTTTGGAGCATCAGTAATCATATGGAAAATAAACAAAACAGACTATTTAGAGCAACGACACAATACTCGGTTTTGAAATTAGATTATTTTTTCCATGCGATGTTTGTCTCTTCCAAACTGGGCAAAAAGATTCTGTATTGTGGCAATTTGTATTTCATAAAAAAATTTGCTTTTGATCTGGGATAATTACTGTGCACATATTCTCTGATTTCAGTTAAACTCATTTTTGCCAACTTGTAAAATTCTTCATTTTGCCATTCAGAATATTCTAGTTTGCTCATGGAATTAAAATTAGAAACTATGTTTTTCCAAACATGAATCAAAAATTATTCCAATGTTAGTTAGTTTTCTCAAACTAGCGTATGTGGTTTTTAGAAAAATAAATGCTAATTTTCATAGATTTGTCTTTTAACGTCTAATACATGGTCATTGAAAATCTCAATCCCCGCATCAAATAACGCCATTGTATTTTCAACTGTGTTGGGCTGACTCTCGTCTATTCTTTTGTTTGTTAGGTACTGACCAGAATCATGAATATATTTTTCAAATACCATCCCAAAAATACATTCATGCATGTTTTTAATTTCCCATTTTTCCTTTGTTGAATTTATCAAATTGAAGTATTTTGGAATTTGACTTGTTGCTATTTTTAACAAATTTTCTAGTTCCGCTTTGTCTTCTGTTTTAAGTTTCATGCTTTACGATTAATCTGATTTTATCTCTGAAATTAAGAGTTTTGATTAACCAAAGATGATCTTTTTTTGAGGCTGATTATTTTATTTTCTAAATTTCCTCTAACCTTGATTGCTGTCAAAATAAT
>JBKKCM010000054.1:0-10544 GCA_046712755.1 Nitrosarchaeum sp.
TTCCTAAATCCTTAAGTTCGTACAAAATTTAGAAAATTGTGGCTAAAACTTCCTCACAGATGAAGAACATAGTTGAAGATTATATCAAAATTACAAAGGCACAGATGAAAGATTCTACAGTAGAGATTCAAGAAAAAAACCCTAATGTTGATTGGCAATTTTTAATAGGTCAGGCACTTCATGTAACGAAAATGCAAGGCAGAGATGATAGAATTGATATACATCTTCCAATTAATTTTTCAGAAGATATTTCTAAACAATTAGTTGTTGGTACACCAAATGTAGAAGATAAAATTAATGAAATTAATGCATTTTTAATCTCAAATGACTTACAGTATTCATGGCACGTTAAAGACGATTTGATTACAGGATTTGATATTAAATCATACATTGATGAAGAAGAATTAAGCAGACCAAAATTTTTTGAAAAATGGGATAAAATACTTGTTACATCTGAACATGTGAAAATGGGTATACTTCGAATGATTAATCCTGGGATTATGCAAACAAAAACATCAAATAAAATATCTGATAGTTCTATATATCAATAACTATGAATATTTAGATCCTAAACTCTTTTTGTTTTCATTTACATTTCACGTGAATATTAACCCGAACTCTTTTGAGCCATTCTTGAAGCTTCACCGCTCTTAATTTTGCTAAAATCATCAAGAATTTCATCATCAGTTGAGTTTTTGTTATCTATATCTGCTAGGATAAACTTCTCTAGCTTTTCATTAATTATTCTAGCTTTGTCTTCTAACGCTAAAGCAACTACTTTTACACCTGCTGATCTCAGCCTTGAAACAAATGGTTTGTCTACCGTAACCACAACTGAATTGGTTTCCTGAGAATATTTGAGAATATTTTCATCAGCTCTTGCTTCCTTTGTAGATCCAAGTTTTTCGGTAACTGTACTGACATCCCATCCCCTATCTAACAAAATATCTTTCAAATCCTCCAATGGAACATCTAGGATAATTTTTGGTTTGGACAGACTATGTCTTAGTATCTAAACTTATTATTTTTTTCATCAAATTAACACTTTATCTCAAATGTAATTTAGATTCTAAACTCTTTTTATAAGTAAATCATCCATCCATTCTGTAACTAGAGGATCAGATGTTATTTCATGGTGCTTGTTAAAGTGGCGATATATGGAATCTGGATTTTTTGGTAAAGCAAAGTGACCTGATGCAAGTCTTGTGATGCTTTGTTGCTTTGGGATTTTGTTGATATAGTTGTAGACAGTTTTTCTGCAAACTCCTAGGACTTTGGCGATCTCTGCAACTGAGAGTGAATATGGTCTGCTGCTGTTGCCGTTTAAAAGCGCGTTGATCTCTTCTGTTATTTTGGAATGCGTTGTTTTTTTGCCATACAAACGCATTCGTGATTTTAGCAAGAAAACCTCCGGCTAAGACATATCTTAATTTTAGAGGAAAAAGAGTTACACATTTTTGATTTTTTGCAATAGTACACGGTACTATTACACATTTTTTATGATTCTAAAATTTAAATTAAAAAAGTGCATACCTTTTTATACAAAAACTTGGGTTCAAAGCTAAATTGGTCGGAGAATTAGCGGGCAATTACAGTACTGTAGTGTTAATGTTTGGATTTGCAGTAGTAGCAATGGCTCCTGCACTTTTAATTTCTAGAATGATCTCTCCTCGAAAAAGAAGTAATCCAGTTAAATTTCTGCCAATGGAATGTGGGCAAGTTCCATCAGGTGAAGGACGAACTCACTTTATGATGCAGTATTATGCTTACATTTTGATGTTCGTTGTTTTTGATGTTATGGCAATTTTCTTATATGCATGGGGAAGCGCACTTTTAGAACTTCCAAAATCTGCAACTTTGCCAATTATTGGCTTCTTAGCAATTATGTTTGCTGCAATGGCTTTTGCATTACATCAATCAGGGAGACGAAACATATGGTAGTTTTTTATATAAATCAAAATTATGAAAATGAGGGATTGTATTGCTAAAAGATCTGATAACACCACAAAATGTAAATGTGTTTGTTGGAAAATTAGGTGATATTTTAGAACAAGCAATTGATAAACCACTTGGTTATGCAATTAATTGGGGTAGAATTTGGTCGCTTTGGCCTGTCCATATTGAAACTGCATGTTGCAGTGTAGAATTTGGAGCAGCATCTAGTCCAAGATACGATGTTGAAAGATTTGGTATCATTGAGGCATTTGGTTCACTTAGACAATGTGATCTAATTGTAGTTCAGGGAACTATCACAAGAAAAATGGCACCACGTCTGCGTTTAGTTTATGATCAAATGCCTGAACCAAAATACGTCATTGCAATGGGAGCATGTGCAATTACCGGTGGTTTGTATTTTGATTCATACAATGTACTTCCAGGTATTGATGGAGTTCTACCGGTAGATGTCTATGTCCCAGGTTGTCCACCTAGACCTGAAACTCTTATTCAAGGATGCATGTTATTACAAGAAAAAATCAAGAGAATGAAGGCTAGGAAGTTTGTATAATGAGTTCCGATTCTGATAATGAACCAATTGAAACCACATCTGATGTAACACCTACCTCTACTAAAGTAAATCCTACACCAGAAAAAGAAATTGAATTACCGAAATTTGAAAAAGGTCTTGCAGATAAAATTGTTGAAAAATTTGGCACGAGAATTAAAGTAGCCTTTGTAAAACCAGACAGAGTTAGAATTAATGTTGGCAGGGACGATGTTAAAGAAGTAGCTGAATTTCTAAGAGATGTTCTAAATTTTGATCATGCTGAATCTGTATCAGGCGTAGACTATCCTCAAGATAAAGAAATTGAAGTTGTTTATCATTTAGGTTCCTACACTGATTCTTCACTATCAAGACAAATTCTTGTATTGGCAACTAGAGCACAAAGAGAAGAAAATCCCATTCCTGGAAACGATGCAACAAAACTTCCTAGTCTTCGAGAAATATTTTACAGTGTAGAATTTCATGAAAGAGAGATTTTTGAAATGTTTGGGGTTTACTTTCAAGGTCATCCTGATAATCGAAGATTACTTTTGCCAGAAGATTGGGCAGATTTACCACCTCTAAGAAAGGATTTTGCAATTAAAGGAAGATAGAGATGAATAACGAATTACCGCCGGGACTTGCACTTCAGAAAGTAGATGAGAGAATTATGACTCTCAATGTTGGACCGCAACACCCAGGTTCCGGTCATATGAGAATTATTGTACAAATTGATGGCGATTTTATTGTTGCATGTGATCCTGATCCTGGTTATGTTCACCGTGGTGAAGAAAAGATGGCTGAATATAGAAACTACATTACAAACATTCCACATTTAGAAAGACCTGTAATTCATGATTCATGTAATATTCTGTACCCATATGTTTTAGGAGTTGAAGAACTTCTTGGTATTGAAGTACCAGAGCGAGCAAAGTACATTCGAGTTATCGCATCTGAATTGAATAGATGTGTTTACACAATGTATTGGCTTGCAATCTATGGAATATTCTTAGGTCATTCTACAATGTTTATGTGGCCAGCCGGCGATCGTGAATTACTAATTGATCTATTAGAAAAAATGACAGGAGCTAGAGTTACTCATGCTCATTTTGTACCAGGTGGCGTAAGAAATGATTTACCTCCAAACTTTGAAGATGTTTGTTTAAGACAAGTAAACTATTTTGAAAAACGAATCAAAGAATACGCAGCAATTTTCTATGATAATCCAATTTTAATTGCTAGAACTGCTAACACTGGTGTTTTATCACGTCAAGATGCAATCAGATTAGGTACAACTGGTTCTGTTCTTCGTGCTAGTGGTGTTGACTATGATCTTAGAAAGAAGGAACCATATGATGTCTATGAAGAATTAGATTTTCAAACCAATGTCCTTAAAGAAGGTGATTCTTATGCAAGATCAAAAATTCCATGGCTTGACATGATGGAAAGCTGTAGAATAATTAGACATGCATTACAAAAAATGCCTAAATCCGGTTCTGTAAGAGTAAAACTAAAACCAAATCCGAAAGGAAAAGGACTTGATTCAGTATACAAGCGTGTAGAATCCGGTAGAGGTTCATTGGGTTGCTATATCGTCTCTGATGGAAAACCTGAACCTTATAGAGTAAAACTAAGTGTTCCCTCATTTAGAAATCTTATAGCATTACCATATCTTCTCAAAGGGGAAAAACTTGGAAACATGCCAGCTGTATATTGGAGTCTTAATTATTGGCCAGTGGAGGCAGATAGATAAATGTCTGTCATTGCACCAAACTTCAAGTTTAGCGAATTTGTAAAATCTATTTTAGATAATGTGTTTTGGATACTTCTTATCTTTGTATTGATAGGTCTCCCAGCTGTTTTTATAATTTTATTCTATATTGAAATGCCTGTAATTAATGGTGAATTACTTACACCATTTCTTGCATTGACATGGTTAGCAGATCCTTCTAGAACGCTTCCAATTTTGAAAGCCTTTATGAATACTGATTTGTTTAAAATTGCAGCTTTTCCTGGATTCGGATTTGCAGCATTACTTGCAGCTGGAACAATCTTTATAGAAAGAAAAATGTTGGCAAAACTGCAACTTCGAGTTGGTCCTTTCTATTGTGGAAAATTTGAAGGAATCTTACAATTAATGGGAGATGGACTAAAGCTAATCTCAAAAGAAATTATCATTCCTGCAAAAGCTGACAAACCAATTTTCTGGGCAGCTCCAGTAATATTTGTCGCAACAGCAGCAGCATTTGTCGCATTAATTCCAGTTGCACCAGGTTGGGTAGTTGCAGATGTTGACGTTGGTCTACTTGCAGTATTTGCAATTATTGGATTCTTTCCAATCATAACTATTCTTTCCGCATGGTCTTCAAACAGTAAATTCCCATTCATTGGTGGAATAAGAGCATTACATCAAATGGTATCTTTTGAAATTCCATTGATTCTTTCATTATTAGGAGTAGTAATTCTTACAGGAACTCTAAATCTTTCTGAAATTGTTGCTAGTCAATCTAATTTTCCATGGATTATATTTTTGCCAATTGGCGCAATTATTTTCTTTATTACGATATTAGCAGAATTAGAAAGAATTCCATTTGATTTACCAGAAGCAGAAAGTGAAATTGTTGCTGGTTGGTTAACTGAATTTTCTGGAATGATTTATGGTCTTGTTCAATTAGGAACATACTTGAAACTTTATGCATTTGCAGCATTGTTTGTTGTTTTATTCCTTGGGGGTTGGTCTGGACCAATGATTTGGCCTCCTTTCCCTGAAGAAATTATCACTGATGGAATAGTAATGGGTCCAATCACTGCTAAAATTCCCGGATTACCAGTATTTTCACAAGAGATGTTAAACAGCGTTTTCTGGTTTGTAATAAAAACAATAGGAGTAATCTTTTTTATTTTATTACCAAGAGGTGTTTTCCCAAGAATCAGAATTGATATGTTATTGAGTCTTGGTTGGTACAAACTAATTGGACTTGCATTCGTTAACATCTTTATAGCACTCGGTTTGTTGTACGCTGGAGTCTTGGGACCTGGAGGAATATTGTAATGAACACAGCTACTGGAATTATCAAGGCATTAAATTCAGGAATTAAGCATTTAGCCACTAAACGATTTACATTACGATATCCTGAAGAGAAACTAAAGTTTGTTGGAGATGGTTATCAATTTGATCCATCTACCGGTGTTGGAATTGCAGGTTATAAAGGCCGTCATATGTTATTTCATGATCATTGTACTGGTTGTCAGTTATGTTCCATTGCATGTGAAGGAGTAGCAGAAGCCATTGCCATGGTAAAAGTTCCCGAAGAATACAAACATAATAAAAAAGCTATCATGCCACAAATTGATTATGGCAAATGTGTATTTTGTGGGTTATGTGTTGATGCATGTCCATTTTATGCATTGTATATGACAAATGACTATGAACTTTCTTCATTTAGCAAGGAAGGTTTGATTTACACACCAGCTCAACTTCAAGTAAAACCATTTGTTTCTCAAGATTCTGAAATAAAAATTACTGATCGAGGTGCAACGCATGGCTGATGCTATATTTCTTGCATTATCTGTAATTACAATTGGCTCTGCAATAGCTGCACTAGAATTAAGATCTTTAATTTATGGCTCAATTGCCTTGATGGGAACTCTTGGTGGGATTGCTGGATTCTTTTTACTTTTGGACTCACCCTTTGTTGCAATGTTCCAACTTGCAGTATACGTAGGTTCTATAGCCGTTTTGATTTTGTTTACAGTTATGCTAGTGAAAAGAGAGCTCATCTTCAAGAAAGTTGAGGATAAAAGAAGAAAATTTGTTGGTATTGCACTAATGTTAGTTTTTATGGTTGCACTAGGTTCCGTTATAATGGATTCAGGCATCAAAACAATAACTACTGATGAACCTGCAGTTGATTTTAGAAGTATCGGCGCAGACTTTCTGACATATTATTGGCCAGCTTTGATTTTAATGGCACTAATCTTAACAGGTTCAGTTACTGGCGCACTAATCTTAGCAAGAAGAGAGGATGTAGAAAATGAGCAACGAACTGATTGATTTTGTTTTAGTATCTGTTGCCCTTTTGGGTATTGGAATTTATGGTTTATCTGTAAAGAGAAATGCCATTCGAATGTTATTTGCAATTGAAATAATTATCAACGCTGCAAATCTTAATCTAGTTGCATTTGGAAGATTCTTGCCACACAGTGGTGGTCAAACATTGGCATTATTTTCAATTGCAATTGCTGCAGCCGAAGTTGCAGTTGGACTTTCATTAATTATTGTAGCATATCGCATGTATCAAAATATTGACATTGCAGACTTTAGGAGCTTGAAAGGATAATGGATTATGCACTTTTACAGGCAGTTTTCCTGCCTTTACTGTTATCTCCAATTGCATACATTATTGGAAGAAAAATAGGTCCTACACCTGCAATGTGGTTTACCTTTGGCATTCTGCTTTATGCTACTATATTGATTATTCTAGCTACATTAAGTGGTACCACCGAAGAACATTATCCGTGGACAGAACAATTCGGTGAATTTGGTTTTCTCTTGGATGGTTTAGCGTCTCCATTTGCTATTATGATTTACGTACTAAGTACAATTTTGGTATTTTATTCAAAACCATACATGGTTCACAGATTTCATGAACAATATGAGGAAGAGCAACACGAAATCACATCAATTAGCGGTCATTCAACACTAATTGAATCATCATCTCTTTCAAACTATGTCAATGCAAAATCTGGACTTTACTTTGCTCTTTATCTTGTCTTTGCAATGGGAATGCTTGGCACTGTACTATCTACCAACTTAATTGAATTTTATGTATTCTTTGAGATAATGTTGATTCCTGCTTTCTTTTTGGTTGCTCTTTGGGGTGCTGGTCCAAGAAGAAAAATCGGTTTAATGTTCTTGTTTTGGACTCATGCAGGTGCAGTTGTTCTACTATTAGGATTCTTAATGATAGGTCTTACAATTGGAAGTTTTGATTTTGCAGATATTCAAGAATCAGAAATTCCACAAGATATTCTAATGTTTTCAGCAATTGCAATTTCAATTGGACTTGGAGTCAAACTGGCAGTATTCATGTTTCACATATGGCTTCCATGGGTTCATGGTTCTGCACCAACTCCAATTAGTGCATTACTATCACCTGGAATGTTCGGTATTGGTGCTTATGGTATTTTTAGATTAATTGTGGAATTTTTACCAAACACATTTGCCGACCTTTCAATTTGGTTCCACATTTGGGGTCTTGTTACAATGATTTATGGTGGTGCGATGGCACTAATGCAAGACGATATCAAACGATTACTCGCATATTCTAGTATCAGTCAAATGGGCTACATTCTATTTGGGATTGGCTCCATGTCGGTACTTGGGTTATCTGGAGCTGAGATGATGTATGTCACACATGCACTTGGTAAAGGCATCCTCTTCATGATGGCTGGAATTATAATTGTTAAAGTTGGTACTAGAAATATTTCTCAACTAGGTGGATTAGCTGGTAAGATGCCAATAACTGCTGTTTGTGCAGTGATTGGTGCATTGACAATTATGGGAGTGCCACCAACTAGCGGTTTTATGGGTGAATGGACTTTATTTTATGGCGCATTAGAAACTGCTATTGAAGATGGTTCTACCGTTAGAGCTGTTACATTTGGTTTAGGTCTTGTTGCAACTGCATTAACAATGTCTTACATTCTTTGGATGCTAAAACGTGTCTTCTTTGGAAAACTACCAGAACACCTTGAGAATGTTAAAGAAGGAAGTTGGTATATGACTGCTCCAATGATGGTACTTGCAGGATTTACAATAGTTCTAGGAATTTATCCTGACATATTCTTTAATCAAATAATTCCATACATGAATGGAGTACTGGGGGTTTAGCTTATGGCAACTGAAGTGTTAGGTTTGTCATTTGAAGTAGGTGCAGCAAGCGCTTGGTTAGTTTGGATACTGCCATTTATTGCTGCGTTGATAATACCGGGAATTGGAAAAATATCAAAACATGCAACTGGATATGCAGCAGTTGGATTTGCTTTGATGAGTGCAATTTCCGCGGCATCTTTACTTCCAATGGCATTGGAAGTACATGAAATCCATGATCAAATATCTTGGATTGATTCTATTGGTTTGAAAGCAGGTGTGTTAGCTGATCCACTTTCAATAATTATGGCAAATGTAGTTGGCTGGATTTCATTTCTCATTATGATTTACAGTACAGGATACATGAAAGGCGATAAATCAATTACAAGATTTTGGTTCTGGATGATGTTCTTTATTGGTTCAATGCAATTAATTGTATTATCTGACAATTTGTTACAAGTCTTCTTTGGCTGGGAGGGCGTAGGACTTGCATCATATGCATTGATCAGCTTTTGGTATCGTGATAAAAAGAAAGATCATGTTGGTACTGAAGGACGAACTGTTCTTGGTCTCTTAGATTATTATTCACCAACTCATGCAGGTATGAAAGCTTTCATCATGACAAAAGTTGGTGACGTTATGATGATCGCAGGTATGCTTTTGATATTCTTATTTGCCGGAACATTTGGATTTAGAGAACTAATGCATGATACAACTTGGGCAACAGCAATGTCTGCACAAGGTCTCTTGGTACCTGCATTTGTTTTATTATTTGGAGGAGCTATAGGCAAATCCGCACAATTCCCACTAAACGAATGGCTCTTAGAGGCAATGACTGGTCCAACAGCCGTTTCTGCTTTAATTCATGCTGCAACAATGGTAAAAGCAGGTGTTTTCCTAGTTATGAGGCTGGCACCATTAGTTTTTGCTTTAAGCGCAGCTGGAATTTTAGCAGATCAATTCTTTGAAGTAATTCTCCTTGTTGGTGCTACTACTGCACTCCTCTTAGGACTTCAAGGTATGGTTAATTCTGAAATTAAAAAAGTATTGGCATATTCTACTGGTTCTCAGATTGGTTATATGATGATGGTACTAGGTATTGCTGGATTATCACAACAATTTGTTAACGGATATACCGCAGGTTTCTTTCATCTAATTTCACATGCAATGTTTAAGGCATCATTGTTCATGGCTGCAGGTTCATTACTACATGTTGTTGGTTCAAGATTCATGACTGATATGGGTGGATTACGTAAAAACATGAAAAAGACTTATGCGTTTATGTGGGCTGCAGGTCTTGGATTAATGGGCGCACCATTTATCACAACTGGTTTTTGGAGTAAGGATTCTATCTTTGGCGCAGTTTATACATCAGGACATGAATGGGCCATACCAATATTTGCAATTGCTGTATTGACTGCAGTAATAACTGCATTTTACACAACTAGAATGCTTGGATTAGTCTTCTATGGTTCAAAGAGTAAACATGTTCAAAAAATGGAAGAAGAAGGACATCATATTCATGAAGCATCATTATCTATGTGGGTACCGTATGGAATTCTTGCAGTACTGACAATTGCTATTGGTCTAGTTGGTTTATCGTTTGAAGGTGGGCTACATGAACTGTTTACTGATTATCTTGAAGAATCATTTGGAATTCACTCTGTACATAATGAAATTGAAAATTCAATATTGCCTGAATTCTTAGATGGAATTAATCCAGTTGCACTTGCTGCATCATTATCTGCTTTTGCAATTGGAACCGGATTAGGGTATGTGTTCTATATTGGCAGATGGGTTGATCCTGTTAAATTTGTAAATTCAAATATTTTCTTTTATGCTATTCATAAAGTTATTTTAAATAGATTTTATCTTAACGCAATTGTCTATTGGTGTTTTGTTGTAGCTCCATTATGGCTTTCAAGAGGAGTGTTCCGATACTTTGAAAAGACTGTTATTGATTATGGAATGAATAATGGATTACAAAAAGCAGTTGGTTGGAGTGCCAAAGTAGTTCAAGGAACTCAAACCGGTGTTACACAATCATATCTATTCGTATTTGGAGCAGGATTACTATTTGTAGTCCTGATATTGTTGATATAGGAGATAGATGAGATGTTAGAAATTAGTTCAACTCCATTGGTAATAATTGCCATTCTTGGTACAGTGGGAGTTTTGTTACCTATAATC
>JBKKCM010000055.1:0-3434 GCA_046712755.1 Nitrosarchaeum sp.
CGTTTGTGTATTCCAGACAGCTTTGCTGCAATCGTAATAGCATCCTTTGTTTCTGCTACATTATGAGTGCGAATAATATCTGCACCGTTAAGAACAGATACAACCTCGGCAGCAAGAGAACCAAATAATCGATCGGATACATTTTCCTTTCCCAAAAGTTTTCCAATAAATGATTTGTTTGAAACAGAGATCAAAATTGGGTATTGTTGTTTAATTGATTTTAAATTTTGAATAATAGATAGATCTCTTTCCAACCAATCAGATTTAATTTTTGTAAAAAAAGATCCCTTTCCAGATTTTCTAAAAAAACCAATTGCAGGATCCAAAACAATCTTACTTGACGGAATTCCGGCAATTTTTGCAATTTTTAGACTAGCTTTTAAAAGATTTTTAGTGGATTGTATATTGCCAGATACTATTTTAGAATCAAATGCGCACAAAATAAGTGATGGACTATATTCTAGAATTACATCAATCATTTTATCATCATATTTTAATCCAGAAATATCATTGATTATTTCAATTCCATGTTCTAAAGCAGATTTTGCAACATTTGCCCTACATGTATCAACAGATATTGGAAGATTGGATATATTTTGAATAATTTTAATTGCATTTAGAATTCTTTGTGATTCTATTTTTTCAGATACGGATGTTGATAAATATGGTGCAGTGGACATTCCTCCAACGTCAATAAAATCTGCTCCATCAATTTCCATTTGTTTTATTGTGTTTGTAATCTGTTGTTTTGTTGTTTTAACTGATTTTTTGTAAAATGACTCAGGACTAGTGTTTAAAATGCCCATTATTCGGACTGGGTTTTTCCCTCCCACACCTACATTCCCAAGCTTAGTCACATGATTTATCATAAACCATACCAATTTGAGTCATATGATGATTTCAGGTTGGAATAAAAGATATTCGGAGATTCTACATGAATTCAGATATAGTGAAAAACAAGATACAGCGTCAGCAATTATTTTAGATTTGATTTTAAAAAAAACTGTTCCTATTAAAAAGATCAATGAACAGATAAAAGGAAAAACTGTTTTTGTTATAGGTTCAGGTCCATCATTATCTTTAGCCATACCAGTATTGAAAAATTTTAAAAAAACAGTGAAAATTGTGGCAGATAGTGCAGTAAAACCATTAGTTGAAAATGGAATTAAACCAGACATTGTTGTTACTGACTTGGATGGGGATAAAGATTCATTGATAAAAGTTGGAAAGACAAGTTCAATTTTTGTTGTTCATGCACATGGAGATAATATTGTAAAATTATATCTTGTAGAAAATTTTAAAAATTGCATTGGAACCACACAGTCAAAACCATTTAAAAATATACATAATTTTGGAGGTTTCACTGATGGAGATAGGGCAGTTTTTCTTGCAAGTCATTTTGAAGCAAAGAAAATTATTTTGTTTGGAATGGATTTTGGAAAAAAAATAGGAATGTATTCTCAAACAAAAGCAGCGGAGAGAAAAATCAAATTAAAGAAATTAAGAAAAGGTAAATCACTTTTAGAATGGTTATCAGGAAAAACAAGATCGCAGTTATTCACAACATCAGGTACAATTAGAGGATTTGAAAAGATACCCTATAGTAAACTCGATATTATTATCTAGAATGCATTTAATACCCATATACATATGAAAGAAATTATGAAATTCTCAGAGGAACAAATACGAGACATTGTTGCTATGAGAGATAGCTTGGTCAAGCAAATTGACAAACATCAAAATGCTATAGAATTATTAGAAAAAAATCTAACAATTTTAGATTTGGTATTAAAAGAATCTAGTTTTACAAAAGCTTCTGCTCTTAGTATAGTAAAAACTTCAGAACCATCTACAAAAATTCCAACTGCATCTACTGAGAAATCAGAAGAAAGCTCAATTCCAATAACAAGTGGAAGTGATGGTAAAATTATTGCAAATGCTTACATCACACCTGATCAGGTTTCAATAGTTTTAGAAGACAATATGGGAATAAACGCAGATACGCCGCCCTTCAAATCATTTTTTATTGATAGAATTATTGGGGAAATGAAGCGAAAAGACTCTGCAGAAGCAGAAAACGGCAAAATCCAAAAAGATTCAGTTATTGATTACATAATTAATAAAAATGGTTCAGACATTAGAGAAATAATTGTCAAAAATTACAGGCAGAAAGAGAGAGTAAATGAAATAATTAACACTGCAGGATGGTCACTTACACGTATGCTTGAAAACATCAAAAAGTGATTTCATGGATAAGATAGTAGTTTTAGATTTTGGGTCGCAGTATAGTCATTTGATTTGCAGAAGAATTAGAGAATTTTCCGTATATGCAGAGCTTGTTCCTTTTGATATTAGTTTTGAGGAATTACAAAAACATAACCCTAAAGGAATAATTTTTTCGGGAGGTCCATCAAGTGTGTATAATTCAGATGCACCTGTTCCAGAAAATAAAATTTTTGATATGAATTTACCACTACTTGGAATTTGTTACGGACATCAGTTAATTGTAAATAAATTTGGTGGTAAAGTAAAAAGAGCCAACAAAGAATATGGTTCATCGTTACTAACAATTGATAGTGATGAGGATCTACTAAGTGGAATTGGTGAATCAGTTAGGGCATGGATGAGTCATGGTGATGAAGCAGAACAAATTCCACCTGGATTTAGAGTCATAGGACATACTGAAAGTGCAAAGGCTGCGGCAATTGCATCAAAAGAAAAGCCAATTTACGGGATTCAGTTTCATCCAGAGGTTGTTCATACCGAACAAGGAACAGAAATTCTCAAGAATTTTGTTTTGAAAGTTTGTGGTGCTAAACAAGAGTGGACTATGGAAGGATTTATCGATGCTGCAGTGGAAAAAATTTCAAAAATCGAAGGAAATGTCTTGTGCGGTGTAAGTGGAGGAATAGATTCTACTGTAGTAGCTTTATTAATTCACAAAGCAATTGGGGATAGACAAAAATGTGTTTTTGTAAATAATGGTCTTTTGCGATTAAATGAAGAAAAAGAAATTGAAGAGATGTTCAAAAATAACTTTGATGTAAATTTTACAGCAGTTGATGCTTCCCAAGTTTTTTTGAGTAAATTAAAAGGCGTGGAAGACCCTGAGAGGAAAAGAATGGTTGTAGGCGAGGAATTTATTCATGTTTTTACTGAATTTACAAAAAAGAATGGGCCTTTCAAATGGCTTGCACAGGGTACATTGTATCCAGATGTAATAGAGAGTGGAGTTTCAAAAGGTCCAGCAGCAGTAATAAAATCACATCATAATGTTGGTGGACTTCCAGATTGGCTTGATTTGGAAATATTGGAACCATTGCGCGATTTATACAAAGATGAAGTAAGAAAAATAGCTAAAATCTTAGGTGTTCCAGAAAAACTTTTCATGCGACATCCATTTCCAGGACCTGGGCTGGCTGTAAGAATTATTG
>JBKKCM010000056.1:0-46290 GCA_046712755.1 Nitrosarchaeum sp.
ACATAACCTGATTCAGATTTTTTTGCCAATAATGACTCTGCTTTCTGAGACCCAAGACCAAACAATGCAAATTCAATTGCCATAAGTATGGTTGATTTTCCAGAACCAATATCTCCTTCAAACAAAGAAATTCCACGAGGAAATAAAATCTCCTCATGAGTGTAACTGCGAATATTATCAATAATTATGGAATTAAGAAGCATCTGTATCTATTCCTAGTATGCCAAATACATTTTCTTTAATTCTGGCATTATAATCTACAGTTTTCTCATTTTCTAATTTTTGTTGAATCAATCCTGCAAGTAGTTTTTTTGCCAACTGTACACCTGATTCTCCAACTAAATTTTTTTGCTCAAATCTCAACTGTCCGATGTTTTCAGAAAATACATTTGTTTCAATCTCTTCTCTATTTGCCCCTTTTGCTTCTGTGATGGAATACTCTTTTGATGTTAATTGATTTTTGTTTATGTTTACTACCAGCGCACCTTTTTGATTCAATTCATCTCTAATTGCAGAAATATCTACATCTGCTGTTTTTCCTTTAGTCATTTCTCCTTGCACTTTGATAATTATTACTTGTTGCATAGGATCAATCTCTCTTATTTTATCTTGCAATTCTTTGTTTACTGATTCTGCCATTCTGTTTTCTGCATTTACCTCAATTATTTTGTATTGCGCATTTTGTATCTCTACAAATTCAACAGTTTTTATTTTATCTTCAAATTCAACTAAAACAAAACCGCGTTTTTGGCCCCTTGCATTATCTTCCAAATCACTGTGATATCCTGCAAACAATGCTCCAGGATATACAACTCTAGAATAATTATCAAACTTCTGAGAGTTAAATTTGTGCATATGACCTCCTGCGTAATAATCAAAGTTTCTTGGAAGCAGAGATAATGGCATATTCTCGCCATCTATGCCTGATTCAGTCTTCATTTCGCTAATTCCGCCATGAAACAAAAATATCTTAAAGCCTGATTCTGCCTCTAAAGACTCTCTATCTAATTTTTCATAATATACTCTGTCTTTACCTACTTTGAGGCCAGATAATCCGGCAATCTTTGCACCCGTTTTTTCATCTATTAAAAAATCTAATTTTATTTTACCATCATCCAAGCTTGTTGCTAAAGTTACCTTTGTAATGTAACCAACTTCTGCAAGCAAATCAATTACTGAATTAGATACTGGTGAGAAATCATGACTGCCATAAACTACATACACTGGAATACTTGCATCATAAATTTGTCTAAACTTTGCAAATGCAAATTTCTGCACTCGCATCTCTGGAATATTTACGTGAAACAAATCCCCTGGAATTAAAATAAAATCTACTTTGCGAGAAATACACTCATCAATTGCTTTTTCAAAAACTTCTTGCTCTATTTTTTGTAATGCTTCATGTTTTTGAAACCCCAGATGTATATCTGATAGATGAGCAAATCTCAAAACTAGAACACCTTTGTTTTGCCTGATTGTGCCAATATTCCTTTTTCTTTTACAATGTCTTCAAACAAGGGAATTTTAATTGGCATTGCAAATGGCACAAAGATACTAGTAATGATTGCCTCACCTTTATCCAAGCTTGCAATATTTTTGTCATCTTCGGATAAATCCTGAGAAGCAGAATTTATGATGGCCTCTCTTTCTTGCTTCATCTCGTTTCCCAAAATAATTTTTGTATTCATGTTTGCCAAAATGCTACGAGGAATCACACTGCTTAGTTGTGTAATTGCAGTTAAACCAACTTTGAACTTGCGTCCTTCTCTGGCAATAGTAGAGTAAATGTTGTCATTTTTTGTAGTCAATACATCTATTCCAATTACACGCGGAGCTTCTTCAATTACTACAGTAGCTACTGGCTTTCTATCTAATTCACCTGTTGCCTTGTATGCTTTGTATTTTTCAAATAATTTGGAAGCTATAATGTTTCCAACAATTAATTCAGCTTCATCGCCTAATCGCGAAGTATCTAGTACGACAACTTTGCCTTCCTCGATATCTTTTACAATGTCATCTACTGTGGTAAATCCCTTGGTGGCTGAATCAAAGACTTCGTGCTTTGAGACCAAATGCCCTTCCTCATCCTTGACTAGCCCCAAAATCAGGCGTAATTTACGCTGAATTACACCCATAGTAGCTGCTGCGATTCTATCTTCTGCAGCTTCAGGTGATGTCAGCATCAATGTAGTAAGCCAGGTATCTCGCTGCTTCCAATAGTAACTTCGAATTGCCTGAAACTGGGCATCTGAAAAATCTACAATTCCCTCAAAATGCTCTGGTTTGATTGATTGCAAATTAATTGTTAATCTGTTTGCACCGGCTGGTGGATTTGATGGAGTATAGTACACCAAATTATCTCTGGCCCTTGGATGGTCCTTTAATCCAACACCTTGCCGTCCAAAATATTCATCATGTGCATCTAAAACTAATGCGCCGACTTTGTTTGAATCCAGGACATGCCATAAAATGGTCTTAACCAAATTTGATTTTCCTCTGCCAGTTGTGGCTGGAATCAATACATGGTGTGAAAATACATCTTCTGATGGCAGCCAAACTTCGGCCTCTTTGATTACTTTGCTTCCGCTTCTGATATATCCAACAAAGATTGAATCTTTTTCTTTGTGCAAAAAATGCAAATCATCTTTAGTAATTAATCTTAATTTATTAAAAAATGAAGGTAATGACTTTGGAATTTTTACCTCTCCTTTTTCTCTGTACACTCTAGCTAATGGTTTGATTCGAGCCAAAACATAATTTACAAACTCTGGCTCAAAAAATTGTGCATCAACTATTCCCTGCTCTAAATTAACTCCAGACATCATTTGCTGCATCTTATCTTGAATTTGACTGCCATACTCTAATGCAAAGACTTGCAAAATTAAATACGAACCATTCTCTTCGGAGACCATCAAATCACCAATCTCTAAATTACTTCCAGCTTTTTGTCTAATTATTACATCTCCGAATTTTCCGCCAACTACTTGCCCCACAACTGAAATCTCTTCCATTAGCTAGTCACTCCATTTAGTACATCATGTGCACCCATTCCTGTACTATATTTTTGTAATTTTTTCCACTCTGGATGTCTGAGCATTTCTGCAAGTATGAATCCTTTGTACATGTTTAATTCATCCATTCGTACTTGGGCAAATCTGTCTGCATCAATTGCCCCGTATGGATAACCAATCATGGCTACATCCTGGGAATTTTCAGCCAAACTCTCAAGCACGGAATTTAGTTCTTCTGGGCTCATTTTGGCAAACTGCTCACGCAATATCTCAAATCTAAATACAAATCTTGATTTTGGATGAAACTTTACTACCATCATAAAACCACGATCATCTGCAGATACTTCTTCTGCAACTTTAACATACCATTTTCCAAATGATACCTCTTCGGCAATCTCTGAGACTCGAGCCAATAACGGGTCCCCCGATTCTGTAATTAATCGACTGGTCTTTGCCAAACCGCAAACAATTATTCCCTTTCTTTGTGCCAATTCATATAATCTGCTAGAATATTTTATCTCATTTTTAAAACCTGTCTGCAGAGAACCGTCCATGACAATAACATCTCCTTGATTCAATTCATTTTCAACCACATGTATTGCCAATTGCCATTCGGCAAATCTTCTACCAAGTGAATTTAATCTTGCACCCTGTAAAATTGAAGTGCTTTCAGTCTTTGATGTTAGATCATTCTCAGATGGAAGATACTTTTTATCTCCTGGACTGTGTGGAAATAATCTTGTATCATAACTTACTTTCTTTTTTCCATCTTCCGTGTGAATCTTTGAAATTACATAAGAGAAAAACTGGACACGAGGATTTGCTTTTGGCTTGATTCTCTTTTTTCCTTGAAATAATGAAAAGTACACTCGATTAATTGTGATCAGAAAGTTTGGTGACTCTTCCAGCGGTCCATCACCACCATCAACAAATGCAATCTTTCTGTGTGAAATGATTGGTGTTATTTCTTGAAATTCTGAAGGTGCAATGAGAAATTGTTTTCCAGTTCCATTATTTAGTATTACATCAGAGTGTTCTTTTTGTGATAGATGAGCTCCCAATTCTTCGATTAAACTTTTTACTGGATCGTCATTCATGCTTTTTCTCCTTTTACATTGGTATGAAACTTATCTAGCGTAATAATCTGACTAATAGTTATCAGTGTTTTCACTTTCATGAATTCAGTTAAATCAAATGGTATTAAGAAACATCAGTATAGTATGCATACTGTACATACAGTTTGAGCCTGAAACTAGATACTTTTTCATATTCTCGCTTTAGTGTAGTATCTTTTGTAATACACCATTAATTATGTAAACAATTATGTCCTAAAAATATTACATATGTCTTAAATATAGGACATTTGTCCTAAACATAAGACATAATGTTGCTACATAGATACCTAGAGCAAGTGCTTGGAAATAAGACCGTCATTACTTTGCTTCGTACAATGATAACCTATAGAGGCAAGATCTTTACTGTGCGAGGGCTTGCCGATGAGGCTAATGTCTCTACCAATGAAACTGCGCTGGTAGTTCATGATCTTGAAAAAATGGGAATCATAAAAATTCAGCCAATAGGAAGAGCGTATCATTTGGAGCTAAATGAAAAAAGCTATCTTCTCAGTGAGATAATAGAGCCTGCAATAAATGCGGAAAAAAATACCATGAACGAATTGATCCAAGTTTTAAGAAAATATTTTGATACAAAAAAAATCATAACTGCGGCAATCTTTGGAAGCGTAGCAAGTGTTGAAGAAAAAATAGACAGTGATATTGATCTTTTCATAATATCAAATAATCATGATCATGCGATTACACTAGTATCAGAGGCAAGCAAACAAGTGTCTATCAGATTTAATGGAATGTTGTCTCAGATAATATTTACCGAAAAAGAATTCAAAGCTAAACAAAAGGGATCCCTTGTACAGTCAATCATTGATAATCATATTCTAATATGCGGCAAAAAGATATAGTAAATGGCAAGAGATCTAGATAAAAGAAAATATGGTGGATATATTATCAAAGCAGAAAATTCACTACGAATTTCAAAAATTGCACTAAAAGAAGGAGCATATGATGCTGCAGTAATGAATGCAATTCAGTGCCATTAATGCACTAGATGCATTTACCACATACTTTCTGGGAAAACGTGCTTCTGGCTACATACTGATTCTCTTTTACTTACAAAGGTAATACTTACCACCCAGGAACAAGGAGACATTGAAAAACAGTACAAGTCGTTAATTAGTCTCAAAAATGCTTCAGAATATCAACCCGACATGATGAGCTCAAAGGATGCAGAAAATTCAATAAAATTGGCTGAAAGAATTTTTGATAAAGTCAAGACTAAATTACCGAAATAGATTGGTTCCAAAAATCAATCCAAAACGATACTCGAGTCCCACTAGAGTTTATCCAATCTTGCCTTTCAAAACTATTTTCTCATCAGTACCAGAAGGTGTTGAACTATCGATGTATCTGATTTCATACCAATCTCCAATGTCTACTACCTTGCCATCTATTTTCCGAGGAATCTTTATCTCTACTTCAAATGTGCTGGTGTTTGGTCCTGTCTCAATTAGATAACTAGAATTTGCATCAAAGCTAGGATTTGCAAGCGTTGTTCTAATTCCATCTTCTCCTCTATACTCTAATTGACTAAGAGGTATCTTGTCTTCATTTTTGGAATCTGTATTTGCATCTGGCTCGTAAATTCTAACAATGAATTCATGCCCTATTCTTGAGCCTCCATCAACAGTTTGCACTTTTGCAACTGATTTTGTCAATGATACTGATTTTACCAAAACTCTTTGCTCTCCAGAATAATCCGATGCATCCAAATATCTAATCAAAACAATATCGTTCTGATCTAAAGGTTTGCCATTAATTGTGTCTGGTAATTCTAATTTCACATAAAATCGACCAGTGTCTGTTCCTGTCTCAATCATACTTGAAGGTCCATCAATTGAAACTCCGTTAATTGAAAATTCAAACAGCCCTACAGTAGACACAGTCTCTATTCCATCATGAGCTACATTCAAGTCGTTATCTGTAATGTAGAAATTAACTACACTTCCAGATGATGCTGGAACTACTTGAATTCCTTCCGAATTTCTTGTCGTAGTCTGAATTTCTTTTTCTGATTTTGTAAATTCTTTTTTTGCCAGTCCCAACTTTTCTAATTTGTCTGCAGTTGCAGGTTTGACACATGCAGCAAATCCATTAGTTCGTATCACCAAAATAAGATCTGTTTTACAAGTGATATCCTCTGCTGCGATTCCTCTTTTGTTCTGCTTTTTTGGTGATTCCGTATCTGCATTTACTGGGTTTACCAAAAATAACGCCAAAGACAATACCAAAAATAAGACAATTCCAAGCAATACTCTGTTTTTTAAATCAAAACTCATAGTTTTATTTTCATTTTTAATCTTAAATAGATTGATGATAAATTATACTAATCCAAATTAGAGTTTTACACAAAGTACAAGTTCAGGTGTTGTTAACTTGTACAGGAATTTTTCAAAATATACTTAATTTATCTATTTTTTCCTGGGTAATTAGGCTCAATTATCATCATCAAATATTGTACAGGAAAATTTCCTAACATTAGTAAATTTTAAATAATTTCCTGGGTAAGGTTATTTATGGTAAATGTTGTAAAGAGAAGAAAAGGAAACCAGGATTATTATTATCTTTATCATGATTCAAAAAAAGGCAAGCGAAAACAACATGAGGTATATCTGGGAAAAGTAATTCCCGAAGACATTGAAGAGCAAAAAAAGAGTTTTGCCATGGAAATAGAACGGGAGAAATGGATCCCAGAACTAGAAAAAATTCATGTAAATTTCAAAAATGAGAAAAAAACAATTCCGAAATCAATTCAAGAAAAAAATTTCAAATCATTTTCTGTAAAATTTACATACAATACACAGAGAATTGAAGGCTCTGCTCTTACTCTAAAAGACACAATTTTTCTTTTAGAGTATGGATTATCTCCATCAAATAGACCCGCTAATGACATTAAAGAAACTGAAATGCATCAAAAATTATTCTTGGAAGTAATGAATCAAAAAGATGATCTGTCTTTAGCACTAGTTAAAAAATGGCACAAAAAACTATTTCAACAAACAAAGCCTGACATTGCAGGATTGCTCAGAGATTATGATGTACGGATTAGTCAAAGTAAGTTTATTCCACCACCATATGCCTCTGTGAATCTTTTGGTGAGTGGATTCTTTACATGGTATAATGTAAATAAAAAGAAACTCAATCCTGTAGAACTTGCAGCCTTGGTTCATCTGAAATTTGTTACGATACACCCATTTGGAGATGGAAATGGTAGAACTACAAGATTAATGATGAATCATGTCTTAAACACATATGATTATCCTTTAATGGATATTGATTATAATGATAGACGTTCATACTATACAGCACTAGAAAAGTCTCAAAGAAAAGACGATGATCTACCATTCCTGCAATGGTTCATGAAAAGATATCTAAAAACTCACAATTCTTGATTCTATCTAATGAAAAATAAATTTCAATACCCAGTATATTCCAAGAAAATGTGAATTTGGTATGAAATTGTTATTACAAATTATTTCTGACTGTGGTTTGACAAAGAAACAATTTCTTGAATTATTGTAACTCTAAAAACATCAAACCCATACTTTTGTTCTACTTTAGACTAGAATTAATTAAGTGATTGTTTAGAGTATAGTTGCTTGAAAAAAATAGGACTTTTAGGTTGTGGCGCTATTGGAACTCAAATTGCACTTGCAATTGATTCAGGAAGAATACCTGGCATCTTGACTCATGTGTATGATTACTCTAAAGATGCATCCACTACATTGGTGCAAAAATTAAAAAATAAACCTGAAATTGTTGAAAATCCACACCTTTTATCATCTCATCCAGTTGATATCATAGTTGAAGCTGCATCACAAGAAGCAGTTAGAAATGTAGCACATAGTGTTTTACAAAACAAAAGAGATTTGATGATTATGAGTGTTGGTGCTTTACTTGATGAATCTATTTATGATATTTTATCTGAGGCATGTGAACATTTTCATAAAACAATCTATCTGCCATCAGGTGCAATTGCAGGATTGGATGCAATCAAATCAGTTGCTGGTCAATTGGATTCTGTAACATTAACTACAACTAAACACCCAAGATCATTAAAGGGTGCAAAATTCTTTGATACATCAGACATTGATTTAGAAAAAATTGATAAACCTACAATTATCTTTGAAGGAAAAGCCAAAGAGGCAGTTTCACTTTTTCCTGCAAACATCAATGTTGCAGCATTGCTCAGTTTAGCTGGAATCGGGAGTGAAAAGACTATGGTAAAAATTGTTGCAGATCCCAACACTACAAAAAATACTCATAACATAGTAGCACAAGGAAAATTTGGGAAGATGACTTTTACCATAGAAAATATCCCTGATGAGACCAATCCAAAGACTAGCAAACTAGCAATTTTATCTGCCATTGAGACTTTGCGCAAATACTGCTCCAGCGGTATCTCTGTCGGTACCTGATATGGCAAAAATTGCCATGATTGCCTGTTTTTTAGAATAATCATGACTTGATCTTATTCTTTAAATCACTACTGAATACAATGGTGTTTGCAAATGTTAGTTCAAGAAACAAGCCTCAAAAATGAAATTCTTCGTCTAAAAAAAGAAAAAGACATAGTTATTCTTGCACACAATTATCAAATTCCAGATGTTCAAGATATAGCGGATTTTACTGGAGATTCTCTAGGATTATCAAGACAAGCTGCCAAAGTCTCTCAAAAAACAATACTGTTTTGTGGGGTCCACTTTATGGCAGAAACTGCAGCAATTATCTGTCCTGAAAAAAAAGTATTGATTCCTGACTTGCAAGCCGGATGTTCCCTGTCTGATTCAATTACTGTTGATGAGTTGAGAAACTGGAAGAAGCAACACCCAGATGCCATCACAGTTGGTTATGTAAATACAACTGCAGAAATAAAATCCGAATTAGATTACTGTTGTACTTCAGCAAATGCGGTAAATGTAGTCAAAGCAATTCCTGCTGATAAAGAAATTTTATTTTTGCCTGATATGTTTTTGGGCTCTTATGTTGCAAAAGTTACTGGACGAAAGAACATGTTCATATGGGCAGGAGAATGCCACGTTCATGCCGGTATTACACCGGAAGATATTACAAAAAAATTGGATTCACTCAAAGATGCTGAATTTCTAATCCATCCTGAATGCAGCTGTACTACTCCAATGATGTATGATGCTGCGTCAGGAAGTTTTGATGACAGAAAAGTTTCAATTCTTTCTACAGAAGGAATGCTTAATCATGTAAATAATTCAAAAGCAAAGAGCTTCGTTGTTGCAACTGAAACTGGAATCTTATACAAAATGAGACAGCAAAATCCAGATAAAATATTCATTCCCGCATCAGAAAAAGCAGAATGCCAATACATGAAACTGATCACACTGAAAAAAGTCTACGATGCACTGGTACAAGAGAAAAATCAAGTTATTGTGCCAAAAGAAATTGCAGACAAGGCTCGCCTAGCAATAGAAAGAATGCTTGCAATTAGTTAATCTGAGATAATTTTTTGCTAACTATATTATTTGGATAATATTGGTGTATTGTGAATTGGTTGGATTGTTTAGTAAAAATTCTGAAATAAAACAAATTTCTCAAAAAAAGAAAGAACTACGAAAACTTGTAAAGCAAAAACAGTATGATGCTGCTTTGAAGATAGGCTCTGAAATTTTACAAAAAACTCCTGAAGACAATGATGTTTTGTTTATTGTTGGCGGAATATACTATATGAAAAACAAACATAGATCTGCCATTTCATATTTTGAAAAATCCCTGGAAATTGCTACTTTTGATATCGAAGTTTTAATCTTAAAGGCAAACTCTCATTATTATCTTGGTGAACATAAACCGGCAATTCAATGCTGCAACAAAATCAAAGAAATCGATCCAAAAAACAAAGCAGTATCTGAATTGTTATTAAAAATTGAATCTACAAAAAAATAATCTATACCTCTAAACTCATGTCAATTCCTTTGACTGAATTAGTTATGCTCCCTACCGAGATAATATCCACCCCCGTGTTGCCATATTTTGCAATATTTTTTGAATTAATTCCTCCAGATGCCTCAAGCATTACTTTATCTCGCAATTTCTGATTTTTAAGAATCTGAATTGTTTTTTTAATTTGTTCTGGAGAGAAATTATCCAACATGATTATGGTTGCTCCTTCTTTTGCAGCCAATATCGCATCTGATGTATTTTCAACTTCCACTTCGAATTTTTTATATTTTCTTTTTGCAATTTTTATTAATGATATCAGTGAATCTGATACCGCAATGTGATTGTCTTTGATCATCACCATTTCATCTAGCTTTAATCGGTGTTTCTTTCCGCCACCAATCTCCACTGCTTCCTTATCGAAATATCTTAGACCTGGGGCAGTCTTTCTAGTTGCATATAGTTTAGTTTTTCTGTTTGAAATTTTTTTTACCAGCTCATCTGTCTGTGTTGCAATGCCGCTCATTCTTGTAAGTAAATTCAGTGCCGTTCTCTCACATGTCAGAATTTTTCCAGCATTTCCGTAAATAGTCATTATGATTTGATTTGGTTTTATCTTGCTGCCGTCCTTTTTTACAACTCTTACACTACAGCCTTTTAATTTGAAAATCTCTTTTGCATATCTCACTCCTGCCACAATGGCTTGTTCTCTTGATATTATTCTGGCAGAAATGTTTCTCTTTGGTAAAAGTGCGCTTGTAATATCGCCTTTACCTATGTCTTCAGATAAAAATTCCATTAATTGTTTTTTAATATTTAATGACAACATGATGATATGCGCTAGTATGATTTTAAAGATTTAGAAACTTATGTTACTTTGATTGCGTACTTACCCTTTTGTTTTATTCCCAATGTTTTTGAGACTTGGGAATTTGTTGGGTCAACAACTAGTACAATTCCACTCCAATCTGGTGTCAAGTCTGATGATTTACACACTGGACATACTCTACCTGTAGTTACAAACTTGCATTTTCTACAAGCCATCTCTCGTGCCATTTAACTTGCCTCTACTTTAGCTTCTTTTGAATCTGCTGAGCCACCGCTAGATTTTTTGATCTCCTCTTCAATCCAAGCATCTGCACCAAGGAATGGCTGTCTGCATGTGATTCCAATTTTTCCCATTGCAGCAGCTTTGCCTAATGACACTGCTGTAATTCTTGCTCGAAGAGTTGAACCAACTTTTAATGTTCTGCCACTTTGATTAGCTAGAATCATTCCAGATTTTACATCGCTCTTTAGATAGTCATCCATGACTTGTGATAAATGGAGTAATGCATCAGTTGGACCTATTCTTACAAATGCACCAAAGTCTGTAATGTCTACAATTTCTCCTTGAACAATTTCTTGGAGTTTTGGATAAAATGTCAATGCTTCAAATTCGACTTTGTGAAATGTTCCGCCGTCTCCAGCAATCATCTTTCCCATTTCGTCAACTTTGGCGTCTAAAATCATAATGATATATCCTAATTCTGCATTAATCATGCTCTCATACTTGTCTTTGAGAATGTTTGTTGCTGCCTTTTTTATTGATGTTCCAAACATGCTTGGTGGAATCCTAACAACATCAAGTAGGGTAGATATAGAAAACAACTGTGATATTTTCTTGAATTTGAATTTATGAATCTTTGGATAATTCACGCTTAATTTGAGTAATTTTTTGTATCTTTTTCAAATAATTGCTGTTTTTTAACTATCTGACCTTTGTTTAATGAATTGACCGTTCTAGGTTTAAATAAAGTAACCTGACTTTTTCACCCAATGGTTGGAATTGATCAAGTTCTTGAAAAACTAAGTACCGTAATTGATCCTGATTTGAAAAAAGATATTGTATCTATGGGAATGATTAAAGACCTTGAGCTTAATGATGGAAATCTGAAATTTACTTTGGAGCTTACCACTCCAGCATGCCCCTTTAATGTAGAAATTGAAGATGATGTACGAAAAGCAATTGCTGAAATCAAAGAACTCAAAAATTTTGATATGAAAGTAACTGCAAAAGTGATGGAAGGTCGTTCACTTGATGCAGATACTGCAATGGCAACTGTCAAAAATATTATTGGCGTTGCAAGTGGCAAAGGTGGGGTAGGAAAATCAACTGTCTCTTTGAATTTAGCTTTGGCTTTATCACAAGCTGGAGCCAAAGTCGGTTTACTTGATGCAGATATCTACGGTCCTAGTATTCCTCTGATGCTTGGAATGAAAAGTGCTCATATGGAAGTCGAAGATAACAAATTGCAACCTGCAAAATCTCATGGATTGCAAGTAGTTTCATTTGGTTTTTTTGCAGAACAATCACATCAAGCAGCAATTTACAGAGGTCCAATTATTTCTGGAATCTTAAAGCAATTTTTAGTTGATACTAATTGGTCTGACTTGGATTATCTTATAGTAGATCTTCCACCAGGAACCGGTGATATTCCATTAACACTTGCACAAACAATTCCTATTACTGGAATTTTGGTAGTCACAACTCCACAAGATGTAGCAAGTAATGTTGCAGTAAAAGCAATTGGAATGTTTGAAAAACTAAATGTCCCAATTCTAGGTGTTGTGGAAAATATGAGTTACTTTATTTGTCCTAATTGTACTGAAAAGCACTATATTTTTGGTGAGGGTGGTGCAAAAAAAATTAGTGAAGAATTTAAAATTCCATTTCTAGGTGAGATTCCATTGAACTCTGGAATTATGTCTGGCTCTGATTTAGGCAAGCCAATCATAATTACAAATCCTGATTCTCCAAGTGCCAATGCATTTAGAACAAGCGCAAAAAATATTGCCGCACAATGTAGTATTCTTGCTGCAAAACTGCACGCGGAAATGGAATCTGAAAGTAAAACTGAATCTATACAAACTAACTAATTGCGATTCCTGTGAAATTACCTGATTCCCTTAGAGACCAACTGAAAATCCCACTAGGTAACTTGATTCCTGAAAGTCAGGCAAACAAATCCAACATACAAAAATATCTGCCAAAAAATTCGTATTTAATTACAGTTGGTGATAGGACCACTGAAAAAATGATTGCTTTTGGCTTGATTCCTTCATTGCAAATTATTGATAATCAAGAAAAAAGAATAAAACGTGAACCTCCAAAAAATGATAACACATACACCGAACTTGTCTGCAACAATCCAGCAGCTGAAATAGCTTCTCAAAGTATAGATGCAATCAAAAAAGCATTTGTTTCAAAAACACCTGTAAGACTTACTGTTGTAGGCGAAGAAGATCTTTTGGTAATTCCAGTGTGCATTCATGCTCCTGAAAATTCAGTAGTACTGTATGGTCAACCAAACGAAGGATTAGTTATAGTCAAAATAACTCCAGAAATTAGAAATAAAACACAAAGACTACTTGATTTAATGGAATAATCGGGGTATGATGAGACGGTGGCTGTATGATTTGTGATTACACTACAAAATATTCTGACCCTATTAATTCACAAATTTCATTTTGAATTTTTTTTCCAATATTGTCTCAATCTTGGTAAATATAATGTGGGTTTATTACATACTAAAATCCATTTGAAATTATATTTATGAAACAAATTGTAAGTTTGTATATTATTGTAGGTGTGATTATCGGATTTAGTATTGCCTTTGTCGCATTTATGCAATCTCCAGATATTCAAACCAGTGATGCAATTTCATCTGATACTTTTCAAAAATTTAAAAATCAAAATCCCCAAAAACTCTTTTACACTTTAATTGCCCAGGATGCAGAAATTGAAGTAGCCAAAGGCGTTACTGCAAAAGTGTGGACATACAACGGAACAGTTCCATCTCCAACTTTGAGATTTACAGAAGGTGACGATGTCACAGTCAAATTTGTAAATAAAACACCATACGCCCATACGATTCACTTTCATGGCACTCATGATTCTGCAAATGATGGAGTCTTTCCACAAATAATGCCAGGTGAAGAATACACGTATCATTTTGTAGCTCAGGAATCAGGACTGTTCATGTATCACTGTCATGCATTTCCAACATCTGAGCATGTACGAATGGGAATGTTTGGTGCAATGATTATAGATCCTGCAATACGTCCAATGGATCCTGCACGAGAATATTTCTTCACCCTAAGTGAATTTGATCCAAATAATACACTAGAATATTTTACAAAATACTATCCATTTAACGGATATGCCAATCAATACATGGATAATCCAATCCAAGTTGTAAAGGGAGAATTGACTAGATTCTATGTTATTGGAGTTGGTACTGTCTTGCCATCTCCATTTCATATTCATAGTACAATCTTCAAAGTATATCCATCAGGAATTTTATGGAATGAACCATACTTTGCTCAAACACACCTAATAGCAAATGGTGATACTGCGATTATTGAGGCAAAATGGGATGAACCTGGAACATACTTTGCTCATATACATGGAATACAAGAGGAACGTGGTTCTATGGCTGTAATTGAAGTGCTAGATGATGACTCTATGCTTTTAGCTAAACAAACACCTAGCAACAACAAGGGAAGTCATTCCATGATACAATGGCAAGAAGACTTGATAAAATTATTGGAACATCCAGAAATTATCAACTATGATAATTTAGGTGAATCAACTATCGTTGATGCTAAAAAAATTCAAACAAATAATGTATCAATTGTAAAAGATTCTTGGAATCCCGATGTAATAGAATCATACTTTCCAACATCAATTGAAATTAATCCTGGCACTGCTGTAACATGGACAAATAATGATATGGTGATTCATACTGTCACTGATACTGAAAAAACATTTGATTCAGAATTTATACAAGCCGGAGACACTTGGCAACACACATTTGAAAAACCAGGTCAATATGATTATCTTTGTACATTACATCCTTGGATGAAAGGCACTGTTAGTGTAATTGAAGCATCTCACTCAATGAATTAGCAAAACATCTAGTTGACACACGAAACAAAATACACCAATTCTCATACAAGAATTGACATTTCAGGATAAACGTAGATTATATGACAAATTACTGTGAAATTAGATCCTGAATTAAAATTGCAAATATTAGAAAAAATTGGTATCTATTCAAACCGTTTCTCTATACCTGAGCCTAAAATTGTACTCACTACCAAAGAAGTATTAGATATGCCAAAAGAGATGACTGAAGGCAGGAGGACATCTGCTTACAAATACTATGGTGTTTCATATTTGCAACATAACTTGGTTTTCATTAATATCCGAAAAATTCCTGATGAAAAAACTTTGGAAAATACACTAGTTCATGAATTAATCCACATGAGATTTCCATATCTTGCACATGGTAAACGATTCAACAAACTGGTAAGACAAGGACTCCGTGGAAAATCATTTTTGCCATATCAAAAAAGAAAATAAATTTCCCTCATTGATTTATATTTCCAAGCCTCAGGCAAGCCAATTATAGCATGGATGTACAACAAATTTTGCCTATTGGGGCTGGTATTGCTTCTTTCATAGTTGCTCTAGGCATAGTTACTTGGATTACCAAACAGCCTTCAGGCACTAAAGAGATGATGGAGATCTCAAATGCTGTCAAAGTTGGGGCTGCGGCATTTCTGAGAAGAGAGATGAAGATTATAATTCCAATAGCAATTACACTTTCACTCATTATTGGATATTTTATTGGATTTTCAAATGGTTTGGCATTTGCTGTAGGTGCGACACTTTCAGCAGTTGCAGGATTAATCTCATTAAAAATTACTGTCAAGGCAGCAGTAAGAGCTGCTCATCTAAGTGGTAGTGGATTAGGTAAGACATTTGCTATGGCCTTTAGGGGCGGAGCAACTGTTGGACTAGCAGTTCCTGCAATGGCACTCTTGGCAATTACTGGACTTTACATGATTTATCCTGATCCAATCACAATTGCCGGTGTTGGCATTGGCGCAAGTCTAATTGCATTATTCATAAGAATAGGTGGTGGCATTTTTACAAAGGCTGCAGATATGGGTGCAGACCTGGTAGGAAAAGTAGAAGCCAATATTCCTGAAGATGATCCTAGAAATCCTGCAACAATTGCCGATAATGTTGGCGATAATGTAGGTGATGCTGCAGGAATGGGTTCTGATGTTTACGAGTCTTATATTGTTACTATACTAGCTTCATTACTTATCGCTGCACTTATTGGTGCTCCTGAAATTTTCATGTATCCAATTTTAATTGGAACATCTGGAATGATTGCATCAATTATTGGTATTGTGATAGTTCGTTCTAAAAATATCACCGATGTTATGAAACCGCTGAATGTGTCATTTTATGTTTCTGCTACAATCGCAATTATTTTGAATTTTATATTTACATATTATTTCCTTGGACAAACAACAATTGCATATGCATTATTTGGAACAACTGTGATTGGTGTGATTCTAGTACCTGTAATTCAAAAGATTACTGACAGATATACAAATTACAAATACAAACCAGTTCAAGATATTGTTGAATCTGCAAAATGGGGATATGCGTCACTTACATTGATGGGAATTATCAAAGGAATGCAATCAACTGGGCCATTTATGATTGCATTAATCATTGCAATTATTGTTTCATTTAGTATTGCTTCAAATGCTGCACCTGAAGGTACAGACCCAGTATTGTATGGTATCTTTGGAACTTCATTAACTGCAATGGCTATGCTTAGTCTTGCAGGAATTGTTCTTAGTATTGATGCCTTTGGACCAATTGCAGACAATGCAGGTGGAATTGTAGAGATGACTGGAATGGGTGAGGAAAACAGAAAAGTCACTGATGAAATCGATGCTGTAGGAAACACCACTAAAGCAGTAACCAAAGGATTTGCCATTGCCAGTGCTGGATTGGCTGCACTTGCCATGATACAGGCATTCCAATTTGAAGCTTCACACATCTTTGCAGGAATTTTGGATTTGAATTATAGTTTGACAAATGTAACTGTTATTGTAGGACTGTTAGTTGGTGGATTAATTCCATTTATTATTACTGGACAACTTATCAACGGTGTATCTCGTGCTGCAGGAAAAATGGTAGACGAAGTAAGACGACAATTCAAATCTGACTCTGGAATTCTTGCAGGAACATCAAAGCCAGATTATGCAAAATGCGTAGATATTGCAACTGCTGCATCAATTAAGGAACTTTGGAAACCTGCAATCATTGCCATTGTATCTCCTATTCTCTTGGGTATTCTCTTAGGTCCAACTGCTGTAGCTGGTTTGTTAATGGGCGCCGTAGTCACTGGACTCCCACTGGCATACCACTTGGCAAACACTGGTGGTGCATGGGATAATGCAAAGAAACTAGTTGAGATGCAAGGAAACAAAGGAACTGAATTACACAGAGTAGCAGTTGTCGGTGATATCATTGGTGATCCTTACAAAGATACAGCAGGTCCTGCATTAAACACTGTAATCAAACTACTAAACACAATTGCAATTGTCTTTGTATCTGCGTTTATAGCAATACTTGCAATCTAGTCTTCTATTACTAGAGTCAAATCCAATTCATCTATTTGTGTTTGAATTGCTTTTTTCAAAATATCATTGTGTTTTTCACAGAATTTAAAATAATCATCTGCTGTCTGAAAACAACCGCAAATCCATTTTGTTTTTTTATCTCCTTCCACTGTCCACTTTGAATACTTTTGGTCTGTCATACTTTAAAGAAAATAACTAACTTAAAAAATATAGATCAAAATAATTAAAAAAAGGAAAAAGATGTTTAAGGACAGCCTTCCATCTTTTGGATGAAATAACCTTTTTCCTTAATTGCCTTCTCAACAGGCTCTGGTGCACCTTGTGAATGACAGAATTGGCATTCATTGGTTGTCATTGTTGCACTTGCCTCACCAACTGATTTTAACCACTCTTTACCATACACTAGGGCTTTATCGTGATTTTTCTCACCAGTAATTACATCAAAGTGCATGGTATGGCCATCTTTGGCTTTGACATAGGTGTCGTATACGTGAATTTCCATAATTATGTTTAAAAAAAGGGATATTTAATTCAAAGATTCTGGCTTAAAGACCCATAATTGTTATCTTTGTAGTTAAAAATTACAGCAAAGCATTAATTAATTAATGTTGTAACGTTACGTTACTTATGACAAGCGTGGAAAGTCAATATCTATTATCTGTACAGAATCTTGATCGATACAGTGGAAAATGGATTGCTATTTTAGATAATCAAATAATTGCAGAGGGTACTGAATTAAAAGACGTTTATGCAGAAGCAATGAAAAAATCAAAAATCAGAACTCCTCTCTTTAAACGAATTCCTGAAAGAAACGAAACAGAAACCCTCCTGTTATAATACACTGACTTGTTTCGTAGTAGAAAATTTGAAAAACTACGTTACAAATACTACAATGATCATGGCAAAGATCCAGAAACAAATCAAGATAAGATAACTGCAAGACCAAAAATCGAAGTTGCGTTTAGAAAAAACTCTGGATCTGAAAACTTGGAAACAAATCCTGGTATTAGACTATATGGACTTGTAGATTCAGGAGCAGACATTACATTTATTCCGAGAGAAATTGCTGAAATTCTTAAAATAGAACTTGATGAGACAACAAAGAAAACAAGCAAGAGTGCTTCTGGAGATTTTACTACATATAGGACAACTCTCTATATGGAAATCATTTATGATGGAATCCATATTCCACTAGGAGATGTTGAAACAGCAATCCCTGAAAAATATGCTCCAAGTAAAGATGTAGAAAAAATGATTCTGTTGGGAAGAAACAGTGTTTTTAAGCAATATGCAATCACGTTTACCGAATCTGCAAAAGCGATGGAATTTAGAAAATTACCACAAAAACAAAATTTCACAGGTCCAAAGAAATAATCATATTCAATTTTTCCTCTCGAAGAAATCACAACGTCATAGTATTTACTTGTCATTAATGAGAAACTCGAATGAATTACGAAATATACTCCCGACAAATGGATTTGAAATATATAGTAATTATGAAATAATAATTTTTATATTTATTTTCCACTCCAAAGATAAAATTATCCTAAATCTGGTCTATCTCTGATATGCCCTGCAAAATACTGTCATTTTTGCATATTTTGGCTCAAAAATACCTCAAATAACCCTTGCTTCATAGGTCTTATTTAATTCAAAGATACTCGTGAGGCGAGTAATTTATTTCAGTTATCGAACAAAGTACAACAAATATTCTCTTTGAAAATGATATCAAAATCCCTATCTTTACATTTCGATTAAAATTTCTAAAATATCTGATTCAAGCACATATGCTTTGAAATCATTTGATGTTCCTGAATAAATTACCCACACAACCGGATTGCTGTACATGAATTTTTTATCGGTATTTGATGGATATGCCTCAGAATTTGGATGTGAATGAAAAATGCCCACAACTTCCATCTTTTTCTCTTCTGCAGTTTTGTAGCATTTGATTAATTGCTCATTTGAAATTGTGAAATTAACGGGAGATTTCTCTATGTTTTCTGTGAGAAATATTTCTTTTACTATGGTTTTTTGTTCATTTACGATACCAAATAATATGGCACATGATTCATTTGGTTTCTCATTATTTGCATGATCTGAAAGGATTTTTTTTTGATCTTTCGTTATGATAATTTTTTGCAAGCTTATTGTATTTCAACAGAACCTGTCATCCAAGGATGAACTATGCAAAAGTAGTCCTCTTTTCCTGGAGAATTAAATGTGAACTTGAATGAATCTCCTGCATTGATCAATCCTGAATCAAATGTTCCTGTTAGTCCTTCTGTATTACCTGACGTTACTGTGTGTACTGCAGTATCTACGTTTTCCCAAACAACTGTAGTCCCAACTGGAACTTGAATCACTTCAGGATCATAATAGACTTGTCCAATTTGTTGAACTCCTGCTCCTTGTGGAATTGATACTTTAGCGTCTTCTTTTGGTTCTTCTATGTTCAACGTTGCTATCATCCATGGATGCACCATACACATGTATTCATATTCGTTAGATGTTAATTTGCTGGTATCTAGTGTGAATTTCTCACCTGCATTAATCATATTTGAATTAAATGTATCCCCAAAGTCAACTGAGCTAGTTACAGTATGTACTGCTGTATCTGCATTTGTCCATTCTATGATGTGCCCTTTTGGAACATGTGCTACATCTGGCTCATAATCTGGATTTCCCTGTATATCTGAATTCTCTAAAATTGTAATTGCAAATATTGGACTTGTAGATTGTATTTCTTCTACAGGTACCTCTTCTATGATTGGTTCATTAATCATGTAAGTATCTGGACTGACTAGTCCAAATGCAAACCACACGATAATTCCTGTAGCACTTGCTAGTCCAACAATTACTCCTACGGGTTTGGCATACTGTGGCATCTTCATTGCAAGGTATGCTATGATTATTGATGGAAATGCGATTGCCATTAGTAATCCTGCTAGGGTAATTGTATAATTTGATGAATTCATTGTTAATGCAAATGTTCCAAATCCTAATGCAATTGATATTATTACTAGTGTAGTTGCTTTGGCTCTGTTGCTAGTTGAGATGCCTCCATCTAAGATGCCTACTGATAGAAAGATCAGTCCAACAAACATAGTTAGACCTGTCAATGCATGCATTCCATCGATAAATGTATGAGCTATTCCTGAATAAGATATTGTTACACCGGCTAAACCTATAGCTGTTAATCCCATGCCTGGCATCATGAGGTCCCAATTACTCATTCAAGCTAGCTGTTAGGACTGAGATACTTATTCCTTTTGAAATAACACAAATCATCAACGTCGAATAAATTAAATGGCTTCTGATTTGGATAGAGTAAGATTGGGCTTTAAGGAAATAATGGAAATATCCAAACCACGAATTGTTGTTTTACTAGTGATTACTGCTATAACCTCAATGTATGCTGCAAACAAACTAGTTCCAGATGCGCCACAATTAGATTATTGGGCGTATCTGCATATCATTATAGCAGGTGCATTGGCTTCTGCTGGTTCAAGTGCTTTGAATCATTACTATGACAAAGACATTGATCCAAAAATGACGAGAACTAGTACTAGACCAATACCTTCTGGTAGAATGGCAGCATCACATGTTTTGATTTATGGATTGGTGGTAAGTTGTGTTTCTGTAATTTATGGATATTTTGCACTAAATGCTGTCTCTGCATTTTTTATTGCGTTGGGAATATTTTTCTATGTCATAATATACACAGTATGGCTTAAACGACTAAATACATCAAATATTGTTATTGGCGGCATTGCTGGCAGTGCTGCATCTTGGGCAGGTTGGTCAGCTGCAACTGGCAGTATGGATCTATTGGGATTTCTGGTAGGATTTTTAGTATTTGTATGGACTCCATCACACTTTTGGTGTCTTGCAATGAAGATCAAAGATGAATATGCCCAAGCCAAAATTCCGATGCTCCCAGTTGTAATTGGAATGCAAAGAACATCAAAATACATTTTGGGAAATACTTTAATTTTACTTCCATATTCTTTGATGCTTTGCGCATCTGGTATGGGAATTGTATATGCTGTAATTGCAGCAGTTTCAGGAGGTTTGATGTTGTCTTATCACTACAAACTCACAAAGAATCCAACATCTGAATTTGCATGGAAAGCATACAAAGTAACTGCTCCCTATCTTACAATAATTTTTGTTGCCGTTGCATTAGATGCCGCATTTCATTTTCCAATATTTTAGAATTTTAATTATTTTTCAAAGCCAGGAAAACTAGCTTCATAATCTTTTTCCATCATTTCTTGATTTTGTTCATCAACTATGTCTATTTCCTCTTTTATTGTGACTATTTCTATTCGGCGTGCATCTTTTGTTATCCATGCAACTTTAATCAATCCCAAAATTTCTAGATCCAGTAATAATTTATTGAATTTGTCCTCTGGAACAATCATTCCATCTTTTGTCAGAGACTTGTACAACTCTACATCTGTAAGGGAATTTACTTCCTTGATTTTTTCATGTATTATATTTTTTAGTGGAATTGCCATTTTTATCCGTAAAATGATTTATCTCCTGACTTGGGTACCACATTAGATATACTTTCTCTTACTGTATTATACCATTGATCCACCTCTTTGGTAATTGATGGTTTTATTTGCTTCATACCGTTTGCAAAGTCTGAACTAGAAATTTTTGCAGCATTGTTTCTCATTGCTTGAACTGCAGCTTCTCTACAAAGTGCCGCCAAGTCTGCCCCTGTGTAATTTTGAGTTGCAACTGCGATTTCATCTAGTTTAACATCTCCTGCCAATGGCATTTTCTTTGTTAGTATTTTGATGATTTCTAATCTACCTTTATCATCTGGTGGTGGAACATATAGCACAAGATCTAGTCTTCCTGTTCTGAGTAGCGAATTATCTAATACATCTGGTCTATTTGTAATTCCTATTACAACTACTCGTGACGACGTTCCTTCCTCAATTTCTGTTAGTAGTTGACTGAGAACTGTCTCACCTACTCCTCCTTCTCCTGATTTGTAGCGTGCAAGCGAATCAAGTTCATCAAAAATTACAACACATGGTGATGATGTTTTTGCCTTTCTGAAAATTTCTCTGACTGCTTTTTCTGATTCCCCAATCCACTTTGAAAGAATTTCTGGACCTTTGACCAAAATCATGTTAGCCCCTGTTTCCGTAGCAAGTGCTCTTGCAATGAGGGTTTTACCGCAACCTGGTGGTCCATAGATCAGTGCTCCCTTTGGAGGCTTGATTCCCATTTTAGTAAATTTGCTTGGCTCTTTCATAGCCACAATCAGATTATCTGTTAATGATTTTTTAACCTCCTCTAGTCCCCCAACGTCTTGCCACCAAACCTTTGGTCTTTCTACGTAAAACTCTCTCATTGCTGTAGGTATTACTTCATGCATTGCATCGTAAAAATCGATTAATTTTATTTGCATTGATTGTAATACATCTGATGGAATTTTTTCAGTTTCAAGATCTATCTCAGGTAGATAACGTCGAATTGATTTTAATGCAGCTTCTCTGCAAAGTGATTTGATATCAGCACCAGTATATCCGTGCAATTCTGATGCCAAGTCTTTAAGATCTACATCTTCTGCAACAGGCATTCCTCTTGTATGAATAATGAGAATCTCTAATCTACCGTCTTCATTTGGAACTGATATCTCAAATTCTCTGTCAAATCTTCCTGGTCTTCTAAGAGCAGGATCTATACTTTCAGGTCTGTTAGTTGCTCCAAGAACAATTACGTTTCCTCTATCAGTTAGACCATCCATTAGAGCTAACAATTGAGCAACAACTCTTTTTTCTACATCCCCATAAGCTTCTTCTCTTTTTGGAGCAATGGCATCAATTTCATCAATGAATATTATACTTGGGGAATTGTCTTTTGCTTCCTTGAAGATGTCTCTTAATTTTGCTTCTGTTTCACCGTAATACTTGTTCATTATTTCTGGACCGTTAATTGAAAACATGTTTGCCTCTGATTCACTTGCAAGAACTTTTGCAATCAATGTTTTACCACAACCTGGAGGACCATATAGCAAAATTCCACTATGTGGCTCTACACCTAATCTTACAAATAATTCTGGATGCTTTAATGGCAGTTCTACAATTTCCCTCATTGATTTTATTTCGTGTCCAAGACCTCCCACTTCCTCATAAGTCACTCTGACTTTTCTATCCTCTGATGCCTCTGTTGAAATTGTGAGATTTGTGGCTCTGTCAATTTTGACTATGTGCTTTGGTGATGTCTTGCTAATCTTAAAGTCCATCGAGTTTCCTAAAATCATTACAGAAATTTCATCTCCATGAGTAATTGGTAATCCTTTCAATCTATTTTTTACAAAATCTGTGAATTCTTTATCGACTGTTACAGAATCATTAATTGGTAGTAGCACAACTGATTTTGCAATTTTTGATGTAGCTTTTCTTATTTTTACTATATCATTTAATGATGCTCCAACATTTTTCCTTGTCTGTCCATCAATTCTTATTATATCTGCAGATTTTTCATCTTCATCTACTGGCCAAACAACTGCGCAACTAGTTCTTGACCCCATGACTTCGATAATATCACCTGGTGTGACTTTGAGATGATCCATGGCCTCTGGCCCAATTCTGGCACGTTTTTTACCGACGTCTCTTTGTTTAGCTTCTCCCACTCGCATCTGCAAAGGTTCATCTTTGCGTACCAAGAAATCACCTATTTCATGTCTACTGACATTCTGCTCATGTTGAGTACTTCAAATTCACTAACCCCCTCAACAGATTTAACAGAATCTTCTAGAGAATCCATCTGACCTTCTTTGTCTTCTAAAATAAATTCCGCTTTAAGAAATTCTAATCCAAATGCTAATGGCTCTTTTGCATGTCTTTTCATCTGTATTCCTTCTTTTAATGACCCTTTGATGGTTTCAGATAGCTTGTCAAGATCTACATCCATTCCAGTTGGAAGAATTTTAGTAACTAATAGTAACTGAGTCAATTTCTAAGGTCCTTGAAAATTACATGAATCACAAATGTATATTTTTGCGGATTCTCTGCAACTTTCACATCTCCATATTAATTTCTCACCACAATCTGGGCAATTGAATTTTACACATTTATCATTAGGCATAATATGTCTATGACAACAACTACACAATGGTAATGAAATAGTTGATGACATACCCCAATCTTCTGTAAACATCATTTATATCTTGCTTAGAGTTCTTACGCTTTCAACTCAGAAGTTTTTTAAATTCTCCACCAATTATGGCTTGAGCAGTTTTGAGCGAACCTTTGATCCCAAGTAATTTTATTATGGAGCCGGTATGAAAATCAAAGTCTTCTTTTTCAGAAATCTCTTTTGTGATTTCCGGTGTAACTGATTCAAATAATTTATTGATGGTATTGTTGTCTAATCTTTCTAAAATTTTTCTTGCAAATAATTGTTTTTCAAATTCTTTTCCAAATTTTTCTGTCCATCTCTTTTGATACTCTTCTAAATCTGATTTGTCTTTTGATTCTAAGAATTTTGAAATTGCTTGTCCTGCATACAGTCCTCCCATTCCACTAGAGTAAATTCCTCCTGCAGTAGTTGGTTTTGCTTGTCCTGCTGCGTCACCAACTATCACTATTTTTCCGTCGACAAATTTGTCAATTGGTCCTTTGATCCAGATGGGAGCATAAATTTTCCTAATTGTTGAATAATTTCCCATTGTCTGAAGAAATTTTTCTATTGCTTCTATAACATTGATTCCTTTTCCTGCAACTCCTATCTTTCCTTTACCTTCATCAGATGGTATTACCCATGCAAAAAATCCTGGATATTTTTCTTGATCAAAAAACACTTGCACCTTTCCTTTTTTTATCCAATCTGCATAAATTTCATATTGAGCAGATAATAAAATTCCTGTTCTGTCTTTATGGATAAGAGATGATACTCCTCTTGCATCAACAAAAATCTGACATTCTATTTCACCTTCACTGGTTCTTACTCCTTTATCTGTTAATTCTTGAAAACTAGTTCTTACTTTGATTGTAGCACCATTTTTTTGGGCTTGATGTGCTATTTGTTTATCTAATTCTCTTCTGCTAATCTCTGCAACTCTTTGTTTCTTTGAATTTATGGAAAAACTATTTCCATTTGGCGCATAAATTTCTGCAGATTCTATTAAATGGTTTAAAGTTTTTCTAAATGGAACTATGCCAAGCTCTTCCAATCCTGCAGTGCTGACTAGTCCTCCGCAGTGCTCTGGAGTACCAATTTCATAGTCTTCTTCTATAACAAGAACACTGTGATTATTGCTAGCAATTTCTCTTGCACAGATTAATCCTGCAACACTTCCACCCGCAATTACTGCATCATAGTACACAGATTTCGTTTCTTTGTCAATTATTTAATTCAAAAGTTTTTCATTTAGTATGGTTTTTGGTATCTTTATGGGCGATATCAAACAAGTAATTGTGATTCGAACTGACCTTGAAATGGGAAAAGGAAAGATTGCCGCACAAGTAGGTCATGCCTGTGTTCTAGGGGCTGAACATGTTAGAAAATCTCATCCTGAGTGGTTCAATAAATGGTGGGGTGGCCAAGAGAAAGTTGTACTCAAAGTTTCAGGTATTAAAGAATTACAAGAAGTAAAAAAACATGCAATTGATTTGGATCTTCCATGGTCTGAAGTTACAGATGCAGGTCATACTCAAATTGCCCCAGGTACCATAACTTGTATTTCTATTGGTCCAGCTCCTGAGAATCTTATAGATAAAATAACTGGCGACTTGAAATTACTTTAGATTTTTATCAATTTTTCTTGGAATGAGATATAACTTGGCTTGATATTTTTTAAATTGTGAAGAAAAAAGGACTAATTGTTGCTATCTTTTTTGGAACAATAATGCTGACATCTTTGGCTGCAGGAGTACTTCTTAACAACACTCCACCACCATCTGAAAATACTGAAGTAACTCTTACTGGTACTCCAGCTGATAATTTCCCTGATGCTCAACGTGCACAATTCTGTGGTTCAGGAGATGCAAAATCTACAACATTTGTCAAAGAATACACAATTCCAACTGCTTGTACAAATCCTTTGGCAATAGTTACTGATTATAATGGAAATGTGTGGTTTGCACAAACTAACACTGGTAAACTAGCAAAATTTGATCCTAACACTGAATCCTTTACTGAATTTGATAATCACATGTGGCCAAAAAATGGTCGCTCGATGATATGGGGAATTGATTATTCTCCTGATGGTTTCTTGTGGTTTACAGATGAATCTTATGATTCTGTATGGAAATTCTCAACACAAGATGAAAAATATCAGCGAATAGGTTATCCTTCTGAAGGTAATTCATTACCACAAAAATTGAAAGTTGATGGTTCACAAATAGTGATAAATGATTTTACTGGAAACAAAATCACCTTTTTAGATCCTACTCAGTCTGATGATAACTTGAGATATCTGAGTCTACCTTCTCCCGTTAATGGTTCTGTAACTGGTGATTTTGCAATTGATACTGATAAAAATGTCTGGTATACTAATTGGATTTTTCAACAAGGAGGAATTTTGATAAAATTTGATCAAGAAGGTTATCGTAACTCTATATCTAATGTTAATGGAAATTCTCTTCCTGTCCTTGATTATATTGAAATATTTCAGCTACCTTTTGAACTACTTACTCCAAACGGCATTGCCGTATCTAATGGTATGATTTGGCTAGCAGACACGTCAAGCTCTGCTATCTTTAACTTTGATCCTACCACACAACAATTTACCCAGTATGTCACATCTGATCCAAAAATATCCACATATGGTAACTTTACTGGAGTCATAAAATCTCCAATCTCTAGACCCTATTGGATTGAAACTAATCTTGATGGACAACTAGTTTTCAATGAACAAACCGCAAATAGCATTGCACTACTAGATCCCAAATCTGAATCACTTGTAGAGTATATGATTCCATCAAAAAACCCATCTTGGGGTGACTGTGCTCCTGATTCTGATTGTGGCTTGGCTCAAGTCTTTGATTTTGCCATACACAATGATAAAATCTGGTTTACTGAATGGGTGGAAAATAACATCGGCGTAGTTGACACTTCCATTACACTTCCATTTGGAATTGAACTTGACTCTAAAGATATTTCACTTGTGCCAGGAGAATCAAAGAACTTGTCTTTTACAATATCTCCTCAGCAAGACTTGTCTGATGTGTCTTTGATATTATCAGATCCTTACAATTTTTTGGGTGTCACTTCAAATGTATCTGATTCTTTCCAGTTGGATCTTGATGTTCCTAGATCTGTGGAGGTGACAATCTCCACATCTGATGATGCAATTCCTGGAAAATACAAAATATTGTTAGGTGCACAAATCGAAGATGTCTCAATTAGTGAATTTGTTACAGTGACAATATTGCCGTGATACCTAAAATAGATTCTCAAATAGGTATCTCTGTTTACAGTACAAAATTTAATGGGATTGGAGGACAAATACGAACAAAAACTGAGCACTTTAAGGTAGATGAAGTCCTCTCTGAGAAATCATTAAAATCTATTAATCAACAAGTTGGTTACGCTGTTTACAAATTAAAAAAGAAAAAAATAGATACAAACCATGCCCTTTCTGATATTTTTAGAAAAAAAGGAATTAGATTAAAAGCACTTGGACTAAAGGATGCATCTGCAGTAACTGAACAATTTGTCTGCTCTGATAACAAAGGTAAATCAATAGACAGCTATTCTTCTGAGAAATACTCTCTTGAAAAAATTGGCTTTGTAAAAAAACCCTTATCCAAAAAAGACATGATTGCTAATCATTTTAGCATAAAAATTTCTGGATGTGGTAATATCTCTGACTTTACCGAATATGATAAAGTTCTAAATTTTTATGGTTATCAAAGATTTGGTTCTAAAAGACCTATCACTCATCTTGTTGGTAAGGCACTTTTACAGCGTAATTTCAAAAAGGCAGTTGAGTTGATTGTGTCTTTTACATCTTCTTATGACTCTAAAGAAAATACCGAAATAAGAGAAAAACTAGCTGACAAATCAAACTACAAAAAATACTTTGAGCAAGTTCCACCCCAAATGGACATTGAAAGAATTGTACTACAAGAAATAATTGAGCATGATAATGAGCAAAAAGCAATTCATGCAATACCATTACCACTTAGAAGATTTTATGTTCAAGCGTACCAATCTTTTCTTTTTAATCATGCGTTAAGTGCTGCATTTGCAGACGGAGAAAATCTCTTTGAGGCACAAGAAGGTGATGTTTGCTATGATTTTCATGGGATAATTGGAAAATATGTTAAAGGTCTAGACCAACATCTTGCATTGCCTTTTGTAGGATACTCATATTACAAAAAAACCCGCTTTGATTTTCAAATATCTAAAATTTTAAAAGCTGAAGAGATCACGCCAAAGGATTTTTTCATTAAAGAAATGCAGGAAATTAGTAGTGAAGGTGGATTCAGACAAGCCACAATACAATGTACTGATTATTCATCACAAGATACCACTGTAGAGTTTACTCTTTCCAGAGGTTCATTTGCTACTATACTATTACGTGAAATAATGAAACCTGAAGATCCAATTCTTGCAGGATTTTAAGATCTGTGGAAATATTTTCAGATGTCTTTAAGTTACAGTCTTTTTTAGAAAGTTCAATTGTAATGGAACAAGCATACATGTTGATTAGCTGTGAAATAGGGGAAGAGCATTCAATTTATTCACAACTAAAAGAGATTCCAGAGATTAAAGATTGCATTATTACTTATGGCAGTTATGATCTTGTTGTTAAATTTGAAACTAGTACTGCAGAGGAGCTAAATACAGTTATCTCATCCAAGATTAGAAAGTTAGACAAAATTCGTAGTACCATAACACTTCGCGTGACTTAGTTTCTTTTTATAAAATTCAAACCTGTCCCTATTGCCAGAATAATGCCTCCTACAATAGATATCTGAATTCCATATGTAACCCACTGTGGATTTGAATACATGAATGATGTTTCTGGTCCTACTATTGATTGTCCTTGAAGGTGAAAAATCACACCCATAACCATAATGCCAATACCTGTGATTATGACTGCTTTTTTGCCTTTCATTGTACTTTCTAGGCTGATGCCAGTAAAAAGGGTAAAGAGAATTGATAATTTGACCAAATGATTTTTTGATTCGTTCTTTAATTATTTACTCCTGATTCTAAAAAATGTACAATTGGGAATATGATGCCTCAGAGTCTAGTGGTCGTAAATATCTTAATCTGATATTATTTGTAGTATCTGCATCTCTTGCAGTGCTTTTGTTTTTGGTATTTTATCCTCAAATTGATGCAATTAATCGAGAATCCACGATTTTAATTAATCTCATGTTCCTTCCTGCAGCTGCTATAGGATTTCTTTATGGTGTTAGAATTACTGAAAGAGCTGTAAGACCGAGCGAAATACGTAGTCCTCTTAAAAGATCAATTGTTAAAGTTTTCTTGTTCTTTTTTGTTGTCGGTGGAATATTTAGCTCTGTTAATTTTGCATTAAATGGTGGTAGTGTGATGCCTGAATTCAATATTTTAGAAGACGGTCTATTACCTTGGCTAAATGAATACGTGATTGCAAACGGTGGTGCAACGTTTCTGATACTTAGCAGCATTGCTTTGATGGCAGGAGCGACAAAAAGAATTGTTGGAATGGATTCTGGATCTATTAATAGACTGGTTACCTGTATTGGAACTTTTGTTTTCTTTACAATGCTTATACTAAGCTTTACAAAATCTGATCCTACTTCTTCAGGTGTATTTTTGTATGCCTTTTATCAGGCAGGAATTGTTGGTGGTGCATTTTATGCAATGAATAGACTAACAAAAAATCTAAACACTATGGAAGATTTTGCAAATGGATATTAAATATTATTTCTCTAAATCTACGTAAATTCCAGATACATCGTTGTTGATTCTGTCCCAATATCTTTCACAATCTTCTGTTTTGAAATCATTTGCTTTGCATTGTTTGAAGTGAGCAGTATTTTCTCTTTGGATGTTATCTCCAAAAAGTACATCTGAGCCTATTGCCAATGCAACAAGCGCAATTGCTGTAAGACTTGCAGCAACTAGAATCATCCCATAACCTGCATGGGCATGATTGTGAGGATCTTTCATTCAACGAAAATCAAATTCTCTTGAATTTATTCTTTTCAAGAGTAAGATACGATCAAATCTTGGCACTAGCATCAGAAAAAAACAAAAGCTAGCAATCATATCTGTATTCATTGAGTATCCAAATTCTTCAATATGAGTTTCTAGGTCCAATCAAACTTCAAGAATGGGGACCGTCAATGGAAAAAGTAGTATACTTGATAATGTCTCGCCAAAAAGACTCTTTTAACATAATTTATGCTGGTGACTGTGAACATACCTCTGATGAGAAATTTTTCACTAGTAATTCTAGTTTCAAATGTTGGACTGAAAAATCTGGCTCTGAGAAATCACTGTATCTTGCCATTCTACCACTATTTGAATCTGGAAACGATGAGAGAAAAAAAATCTTAGATAAAATACTTGCTCATTACCGTCCAATTTGTAATATAGGAATCAACTACGACGTTAAACCTGACTATAAAATCCGCTCCAAGCCAGATTTACAAAATACGTCTAAAACACCTTGCCCTTGCTGTGGCTCTGAGATGAAAGTCGACAAAGTGCTTGAAACTACAACAATTATTCGCTGCATTGAATGTGGTTTGAGTGATACTAGACTTAATTCTTGATTTTATCTTGAATCTTAAATAATTCCAATGTAAGCAAATCTATTGCTTTTTTCAAATGCTCAAATTCATTAATTGAATGAATTTGCCCTTCTACTAGTGCTCTTAACACTTTGACTGAACCTTTTTGAAATTCATCCGATGCGATAATTTCCATTGCATTGAGTTTAGACAAAAGATTGTCTAATTCTTTTCTCATTTCATCAGCTGGTGCATGTTTGCTCATAAATTATCTCAAAAGAATTTGGTATATGAATTATAGTTACATTAGGTCTTCGTCTATTTCTTGAATTGGGTCTAGATATTGCTGACAGGTACAATTGGGAATCTTACATTTACCTACTTTCATCAATGATTTACTCTCCTTTGATGAGATATGGGCTTCGCTTGTGTGATGGCATCGCTTGCAGTTCATAGAAACAATTTTGCCACTCCGTTATTTAAGCCAGTAAACAAAGTTGCAATTCAAATATTGCAACTAACAGATTGTAATTGATTATCTATCTTCATTTGTGTATTGTGTTATTATATTTTGTATACGTCCTATTTTTCCATTGTCTAATTCAACTTTAATCCCATGAGGATGAAAATTACTAGAAGTAAGAATTCTCTTGACTATACCTTCAGTCAAATTTCCTGTACGTTGATCTTGTTTTTGTACTATCTGTACCATTACTCCAATTCTTATTTTATCTCTTGACGGTACATCATTCAATGATGTTTGGTACTGATGATGGATTCTTAGTCTTTGTTTTGATAAAATTGCGTAGTTTTGAGAGTTACTCAAAACAATTTACTAGTTTTGTTTGTGATTTTGGAAACATTCTCTGCAATAAACAGGTCTGTCGTCTTTTGGCTTGAATGGTATTTGACATTCATTTCCACAGTCACCGCATGTTGCGGTAAACATTTCTCTTGGTCTATCGTCTCTACTAAACCTGGAACCTCTGTCGCTTGATCCTCTACCATAACTCGAACCTCTGTCGCTTGATCCTCTACCATAACTCGATCTACCTCCAAATCTAGAGCCACCGCTACTACGTTCTTGTGGTTTATGCTTTTGGAAACATTCTCTGCAATAAACAGGTCTGTCGTCTTTTGGCTTGAATGGTATTTGACATTCATTTCCACAGTCACCGCATGTTGCGGTAAACATTTCTCTTGGTCCATCAAATGGCATATCTTTCTAAAACTTGGTGAAATCGTGTTGTAATTAAACTATTGTAAAATTGCTTTTTAAATCAAAATCGACATAATTTAGTTCTAATCTTGTATTTTGTAGTATGTGGATACCCAAATAATTGCCAAAATTCATGTTAAACTATGAAAGGAATAATCATGATCGGAGTTTCAGGCTCTGGCAAAAGCACATGGGTCAATTCTCACAAGGAATACATTGTTTGTTCTACCGACTCCATAATTGAACAATTAGCAGAAAAAATGGGCATTTCCTACACTGAGGCATTTAGCTATATTCAAAATAAAAAAAAATTTGATTACATTACAACCAAATTCTTTGAAAAAATACATGAATGCATCTTAAGTGACAAGGACTTTGTAATAGACAGAACCCACTTAAAACGCAACATTAGAATTTCACTAATTAATGAATTAAAGACATTTGCAATAGAGAACAAAAAACATTTGGAATTATTTGCAGTGAGTTTTGAATTATCTAAAAATACAATATTTGAGAGATTAAAGAGCAGGGAAAAGAAAACTGGAAAATTCATACCAAAAGAGGTAATATTTGAACAAATCAATTCCTTTAACATACCTACAATCGATGAGGGATTTGATGTGATAGAAAGAATTACGTAGTTTTTTTGTAATACGTGATTTCCAATTATGTTCTGTTGCACAGAATCAGATCATTTCTTATATTGAAGAGAAAACCAAATTTCTTTGGTTTTTTGTTCTATCAAGCCCAAGTTGATATGACATCTAGAAAATACATGTCTGATAGTAGTGCAAATATATTTAATCCAAGAAATGAAATCTCCTCTTTGGTCTTAACTCCTAAATTATTGGGCATGATAAAGAGATTCATGTTGAAGAATTTTATCCTGAGATGAAAATTACAGAACTGGAAATAGTATTCAGAAGATATTCTTGATGAATTAATTAGTGATTAGATTCTAGATTTTTTCTAAAACACGAGATACGAAATCTATGGGTTACTCGCCATAATAGACTCCATCATCGTCGTATTCCAACTCGCCCTCGATAAAATCCTCTACATCTAGTTGTAGTTTTGGTATGTTTGTCATGACTTCTCTTTGTAATCTTACTGTATAATAAAATCGTAATGTTTTCTTGTAATGATATAGTATGTACATAATCTATATAGAAATTTTTAGCCCCTTTTGCTATTTAGCCACGTTTTTACTTCCCAAACTTGTTTGTTTGTCTCATATTGTGCTAAAAAATACATTAACTATTTGGTTACGGTATCAATACGGCTCTTGCTTGAATTTGAGAATCTTTTAGTTTTTTGAGAACTTCATTTGCTTTTTCTAACGGATATGTCTCTGTTATTACTGTGAATTTTTTTTCATCACATATTTTGATTACTTGTTCCATATCTTTTGTTGATCCAATCACCGTTCCACGAATTGTCTTTTCATCAAACGCAAAAAATGTTGGATTTTTACCAACTGTCGCAATTACAATTAATCCGCCTCTCTTTACTGATTTGATTGCAACATCAGTTACTATATCGGCTGGAGCAAAAACGATCGCAGCATCTAGCATTCCATGTCTTTTTTTTAGCTCATCTAGAAATCCTTGATTTTCAGAAAAAACCATGATATCAATTGCCCCTAATCTCTTTGCAACATCCAGATGATTTTTACTACGTGAAAATGCAATAACATCACACCCTTCTACTTTTGCAAACTGTACTGCCATATGACCAACACCGCCAATTCCAAATATGCCAATTTTTTTGTGTGATTGTGGTTCTGCAGCTTTTACTGCCTTGTATGCTGTAATTCCTGCACAGAACAATGGTGCTGCATATTCTGATTTCATGCTTTCCGGAATTTTCGTTGCAAAATCTTCTGATACTGTAATGTATTCTGCATATCCTCCTTTAAGTGACTCTCCTGTAATTATTGATGATTCACAAAGTTGTTCTTTTCCTTCTTTACAATACTGACATACTTTACAAGCCTCAAGTAATGGTGTTATCCCTGCTCTGTCTCCAATTTTGAATTTGGTAACATTACTACCAATCTCAACAATTTTTCCTACTACCTCGTGACCTGGAACTGTAGGCAAAGTTGGTGGAATTCCAATATCTTTCCAATCTCCTTCAATTCCATGCAGTTGCGAGTGACAAACTCCACAAGCTTCAATTTTTAATAAAATTTCGTCTGGTTTTTTGATTTCATGTCTGTCAATTTCGGTTAATTTTAACGGTCTAGTTTCAATTAGAGCACATTCAGATAGTACCATGGCTCGCATTTTTTTCATATTTACCTATTTTCAGCACGAAATTTTAAGATTCGTTCATTAGAAAAATAAAGATCCTAATTTCATAGCAATACATGTCTAAAGATATCAATGCTGAGGATCGTGAACGAATAACTCTGCTTCAACTTATTTCAAGCTCAAAAAATGAATTCAAAAAACTTTCACTAGAACAATTAAAGCGAATGCAAGAATTAGTGGAGAAAAAAGATTACAGTCATGACAAAAAAGCCCATAAATCAAAAGTCAAACTATTAGCCAAAATCAATGTCCGAATTTATGAGTTAGAGGAAGGCAAAGGAATTTTTTACTAGATTATGCCAATTAGGTACAAATACCAATACTGATGTGATTCATTGTGGTAGAAAATAGTCTGATAAATGAAACCAGCCCGTACTTACTTCAACATGCACATAATCCTGTTAATTGGTATGCTTGGAATGACGAATCTCTAAAAAAGGCAAAAGATGAAAACAAGCCAATCTTTCTTAGTGTTGGATACAGCGCTTGTCACTGGTGTCATGTAATGGCACACGAGTCATTTGAAAATGAAGAAGTTGCCAAATTCATAAATGAGAATTTTGTAAACATCAAAGTCGACAGAGAAGAACGACCTGACCTTGACGATATTTACCAAAAAGTTTGCCAAATAGCAACAGGACAGGGTGGATGGCCTTTGAGTATTTTTCTAACTCCTGATCAAAAACCATTCTATGTTGGAACTTATTTTCCTGTTTTGGATTCTTACGGTCGCCCTGGGTTTGGAAGTATTTCTAGACAATTAGCGCAAGCTTGGAAAGAAAAACCAAAAGATATTGAAAAAGCAGCTGATAATTTTCTTGTGGCATTACAAAAAACAGAGACGATAAAAATTCCATCAAAACTAGAAAGAACTATCTTAGATGAGGCAGCTATGAATTTATTTCAACTTGGTGATTCATCATATGGCGGATTTGGTTCTGCGCCAAAATTTCCAAATGCTGCCAATGTATCATTTTTATTTCGATATGCAAAACTTACTGGGCTTTCAAAATTTAATGAATTTGCGCTTAAAACACTAAATAAAATGGCTAAAGGCGGCATATTTGACCAGATTGGGGGCGGATTTCATAGATATTCCACTGATGCTAGGTGGCTAGTCCCTCATTTTGAAAAGATGCTTTATGATAATGCCTTAATTCCTGTAAATTATGCTGAGGCATTTCAAATTACAAAAGATCCTTTCTATCTTGAAATTCTGCATAAAACACTAGGTTATGTCTTACGAGAAATGACATCAAGTAACGGCGGATTTTTTTCTGCATATGATGCTGATTCCGAAGGTATAGAAGGAAAATTCTATGTGTGGAAGAAAAGTGAAATCAAAGAGATTCTTGGAGACGATACTGATCTATTTTGTCTATACTATGATGTAACTGATGGTGGAAATTGGGAGGGTAATAGTATTTTGTGCAATAACATAAACATCTCTGCAGTTGCATTTCATTTTGGTATATCTGAAGATAAAATTCGTGAAATTCTTGTAAGATGTTCTGAAAAATTATTGAATGTTCGCTCCAAAAGAGTTGCACCTGGACTTGATGACAAGATTCTCACATCTTGGAACTCTTTGATGATCACAGCGTTTGCTAAAGGATACCATGTAACTGGTGAAATCAAATACTTGGATGCTGCAAAAAACTGTGTATCTTTTATTGAAAAAAATCTTCTCTCTGGTGACAAATTACTACGAACCTACAAAAATAATACTGCAAAAATAAATGGATATTTGGAAGATTATTCTTATTTTGCAAATGCGTTGCTTGATGTATTTGAGATTGAACCTGAATCAAAATATCTGGACTTGGCTTTAAAATTAGGATATTATCTCGTTGACCACTTTTGGGATTCTGAAAACAGCAGCTTTTTTATGACATCTGATGATCATGAAAAATTGATCATCAGGCCAAAGAGCAATTATGATTTATCATTACCCTCTGGCAATTCTGTTTCGTGTCTTGTAATGCTTAGATTATTCCATCTAACTCAAGAAGAAAAATTCCTAAAAATTGCAACTCAAATCATGGAATCTCAGGCACAAATTGCAGCCGAAAACCCCTTTGGGTTTGGCTATTTGCTAAATACAATTTACACTTACTTGCAAAAGCCCACTGAGATTACAATTATTAATCCTGAAAATTCTGAAATTTGCAAGTTTCTTTCTGGTAAATTTCTACCTGAATCAATTTTGGTGACAATAAACAATAAAACTCAACTAGAAAACCTTGTAAAATTTCCATTTTTTGCTGGTAAAATTTTTAGTGACAAGACTTTTGTTTTTGTTTGTAAAGATTTTACCTGTTCATTACCTTTAGGCTCTATTGCTGAAATAGATTCCCATCTTTAGAGTTTTTTCAGGTTTATTCCAATAATATTTCCAACTTGTGGTCTGCCCATATTTTCATATCTTGATCTTGGCATTGCAATTGTAATTTGAGTTTGTTGATAGCTTTTGATGTTAATTGTTGGCTGAGCTTGTAAAATTGCCTCTAGTAATGGCATGACTTGTTCTTTAGTTTCGGCATCTAGTTTTTTTGAAACATTTTCAATAATCATCTGTTTTTGTGATATTGGCTCAGTTGAAACATTCTCAATTAATGTCAATTGCACCGTTTGACCGTTGTCTACTATTTGTGTAATTTTAAATTCATCTGTAGCTGACAATGCTGTTTATTGCACCTGTTGATTTATCAACGTATTGCAAAATAGAGTACTATTACTGCCATTGCCACAGCAGATGCTACTCCTAAACCAAAGATGACTTTACTTCCGTCTATCTTCATGTCTTTTGATATAATAAAATCAAATTAAACTCTAACTATTTTTGTAAAACATTGACTGATAATTCTGAGTTTTAGATAATTTAATCGTCTTTACTCCTATTGTTTGATGGGTTCAAGAATTGCTTTTTTGATTAATGGCGCACGGTTCTTTAGAATTTGATTGAATTCTCTAATATCTTCTAATCCTGGAGTTTGTTGTTGGTTTTGATAAGCCTGTAAAAATCCAGAATATACACATCCTGTAATAATTCCAAATGCTGTGTCTGGAATTGACTCTACTTCTGGAGCAAAGTTTTCTGCAATTTGTCTATATGACTCTGATTCACTGATATAGTAATCAATCAAACTATCAATGAAATCTTTGTTTTCTTTGGAGATTACCATGTTTTTCTTCTCGTCCTTGTTTATTTAACTGTGGTAAATTGTTTATTTATTTATCCTATACTGCCTAGTTATTGTGGAAATTAGATCTAGATGATGAATATTTTCGAATATTTGATTCTAACAAACTCGTAGCTGGATACTTTGATCCTGATTATGGTGATATATTTCCAAAAGAAAACTCGGCAGAACTTATTTCTCTAATGCTAAAAAACCATGATAAAATTTCAGGTGGGCTTGTCATGATTCCCCTTATTAAATTTGGGTTATTTAATTCTGATTTAGATATTGATATTGATGAATTAGAGAACCACGTAAATCGTGTTGGAGAACACCTAAAAAAATGGAAAGATTTTATCACAAAAACCAACAACACTGTTCATTCTATCAGAATATCTCACACTGATCAAGACATGCTTACAATTACATTTCCAATTACATTTTCAGAACCTACTCCTTTAGATAAAACAGAAATTCTAAAAGAGATTTCACCTATATTGGATTTATTGCAGAAATTAAATCTATTATAATTATATCTAAATGTCTATCTTAATCCTGATTTTGCTGCATTGAATTCTCCCAGAGCCATCATTTCATACTCAAATGATTCTTGTAATAATGAATCTGATCTAATATTGTGAGAATCATCACTTGTTTTTACCCATTCTATGAATTCCTTGTCGCTGTCTAATTGTGCCTGTGTTGAAAGCTTGAATAATTCTACTGATGTAGCAAATTGTTTTGGCGGGGTTAAATCATCATATTTTAAAATCACATTTTGCAGTTTTTCAATATGATTTTTTGAATATTCTGATAATTCCTGCTGACTCAAGTCTCCTTCTTTCAACTGTGTGATTTTTGAATTAAATTCTGTTTGCAACTGCTTAACTTCTTCTTGAATTTGCTGAAGTTCGTTTCCAAATCTGAGTCCTTTTTGTTTAGTTTGATCTACTGAATAATTGTAACCTGCTATTGCTCCTACAATAATAATAGCAATGGATACAATGACGATATTTTGCTTCTTTGATTTTTTCAAAATTAATCTGTATAGTTACCTTCCACATCTAACTTTAGTTCAATTGTCATAACAGTCCCGCTGATAAATGATTCATTACGAATAGTTCTCACCCTTCCGACATCAAGATGATAAGGCCAAATCTCAACTACGATTGCACCTACTTTGACGTTCTCTGGAGCATCTGTTAATTGAATGTCTTCTTTTTTCACTCCATGCATTTCCAATGTATGTAGAGCATGTTCAACTAATGGCTCTGGATTATTATGATTAATTGCCCAAACAATTCCTTCATAGTCTATTTTTTCCATTTTAAAATAAATCTGAATTATCTCCTATAACAATTATTCGGAGTTTATGACACTTAGTGTCATTGTACTTTCTACTCTTGTTAATCTTCTAATTCCCGCCACTGCTTTGTCAAATGCCTTCTGGTCTTTTGCATTTATCTCTACAATTACATCATATGCGCCAAATGTAAGATATGCGTTTTTGACATTAGGCATTTGTCTTAATTCTTCTACAATGTACTCTTCTGAGCCAAGATCACAATTTAATAAAACAAATCCGTCATGCATTATTTTTCTTTGAATAATTGTTCTGATACTTGTCTTTAAGTTTTATATCTATTACCATCTACTACGTCCACCATAGCTGTTTTTTCCACCACGGTCTCCGTACTTTTTTCTTCCACCACTTCTGTCATCTCTTGCATCTCCTCTGCTAGATCCTCCATACCCACCAGATCTTCCATACCCACCAGAACGAGAACCTCTAGAATATCCGCCAGATCTTGATGAACTTCCACCACCATATCTTCTAGATGGGACTTGTCTTTTTAGAGGATCAGGAATTGAAATTTCTATTCCCATCTCTTTATTCAAGTCTGTCAATTCCACTTTGATTTGACGCTTAACTAAATTCCAATCCCCAACAGATGAATATGATACTAGTGTAATTGCTCTTCCTTTTGCACCTGCTCTTGCGGTTCTTCCAATTCTATGAAAATATACCATATCTTGATTTGGCACATCATAGTTTACTACCAGTTCTACTCTTGGCACATCAATTCCTCTTGAAGCAACATCTGTTGCAACAAGAATATCCACCTTACCACTTCTGAATTTTGACATTGATTGTTCTCGTCTACTTTGTGACATGTCTCCTTCGATTGCTACGACATCAAATTTTTCTTGATGGAGGAATTTGGCAACATCTCGAGTTCTGTATTTTGTAGAACAGAAAACTATGATTTGACCTTTAACTGGTTTGATAAAATCAATGAGATATTTCATTTTGTCTCTGTCTTTAATTACAAGAAATGCTTGATCTATTCCCTCTCCACTAAGATCATCTGCATCAAGCAGAAATTGTTTTGGATTTTTCAAATAGTCTTCAGAAAGTCTGAGGATTGTAGTTGGCATTGTTGCTGAAAACAATGACATTACTCTGTCTTCTGGAGCAAGGTCTAAAATAAACTGAATATCATCAATAAATCCCATGTCTAGCATTGTATCTGCTTCATCCAATACAATATGTGTAATATCCCCAAGTTCTATTGAACCACGTTTAAGATGATCAATTAATCTTCCAGGTGTTGCAACTACTATCTCTACTCCTCTATCTAACGCATCTAGCTGTAAGCCCATTCCTTGACCTCCGTAGACTGTTGCTACTCTAACTCCGGTGTACTTGCCAAATTTCTTTATCTCCCCTGAAATTTGCATTGCAAGCTCTCTTGTTGGAGCCATGATCAAACCCTGTATGCCTTTTTTTGGTTGTATTTGTTGAAGCATAGATAAAGCAAATGCTGCTGTTTTACCAGAACCAGTATGTGCCTGTCCTACAACATCTCTTCCGCTAAGTAGTACTGGAATTACTGCTTCTTGAATAGGAAATGCTTCATCAAATCCCATTTCACGAATTCCTTTCAGTAGCTCTTCTTTTAATCCTAAATCTTGAAATTTTGTCATTTTGTTTTTCTTCTCTTAAGCAATGACGAAAAAGCTCATTGCCTACTCGTCATTATTCCGATATCACTAAATCCTTTTTAGGTCTAATAAACGCTTGTTCTTATTTCTCATGTGTTTAGCTGAGAATCAATTATGCTCTTGAATGCTTCAAAAGGTTGGGCTCCATTTAGTTTTACAAATCCTATTTTTTCATTTCCTATGAAAAATCCTGGAGTCCCAGCTATTCCATAGTCTCTTCCATCATTTAGGTCATTGTTGATCTCTTCAATGTATTTTCCTGAATCCAGACAAGAATTGAATTGTTCTTGATTCAAATCTAATTCTGTTGCAAATTCTTTAAAGATTGTAATTGCAGATGTAATTTCCACATTATTCCAAACTCCTTGATTTTCAAATAATGCATCATGATATTCCCAATACTTGTCTTGTTCATGTGCACATTCTGATGCTGCAGCTGCTGGCATTGCATTAGGATGGCTGTTTTGTATTGGGAAATCTCTGTATACAAATTTTACTTTTCCTGTTTCTACATACTGTTCTAAAATTAATGGAAGTGTCTGAATCTGAAATCGAGCACAAAATGGACATTGAAAATCAGAAAACTCTACAATCGTAATTGGTGCATTTTGATCCCCTTTGATTGGATCGTCATCTATGGATACACTAATTGGCTGTACATTGGGTTGTTCAATTACTTGCTGATTTTTCAAAATCTTTGCCTCAAGTTTTAAAATTGCCTCGTTTAATTCAGATTTTGTTATTTCATCTAATTTTAAGCTAGTATACGAACCTGCAAAAAATACAGCTATCAAACTAACTGCTACTACTGAAATCACTAAAGCATTAAACGTTGATTTTTTAATGGAAATTTTTCCGCTAGTTTCATTTTGCTTTGGTTTTATTTCATCAAAATCCATTTAGGCTTGTTTAAATTATAACATACTTATTCGTATTGCCAAATTTTGCCTCATTTTTATTCTCACAGTTCTTATATTCCATCATAATTATCCAAAATAATGTCAACAGACGATCGTAAAATGTACCCATGTACATGTTCTGATTGCGGAAAAGAATCACAGGTACCTTTTCAACCAGTTGAAGGTAGAGATGTTTTCTGCAAAGAATGTTTACCAAAACATAGAAAGCCAAGATTTGAAAATAGAGGAAGATATTAGGCTGAAATACGCTTAACGTCGTTTTTTCTTACTCTTTCGAAGTTATTTTTCTAAAAATTAAAAAGCCAATAATGGGATCCGAACCCACGACCCTCAGATTACAAATCTGATGCTCTAACCAGGCTGAGCTATATTGGCACAAAATCCAATAAACATTCTGGATCTTTAAAGTGTTACCAGCTAAAGGTATTGAAATAAAACTTTGGCAAATGTGTCTTGGAATTGAGTTTATTTTTTTAGATAAGGGTTATTTTTTTAAAAATACGGATTCTCTTATTTGATGTACTGGCCCATCAGATTATAATACTGTGAATCTGTGAATAATCCATGAAATACGTTAAACCCTCACGACTTAAAATCATGATGATTATGTTTTTTGGTTCTGGTATTCTTGGAATTATTGTTGGCTTGTATGTTGCACAACCTTCAGCAACATCTTACGCACCACTGTTGATTACCTTTCTGGGCGTCATAAATTTATCATTAGGTGCATTTTTTGGTTGGATCTTTCTTACTCAGACACCAGAATCAGATGATAAAAGAAAGAAAAAGCGCAATGACCACTAGTATATTCGTTGCAAAATGCATTGCATATGCATGATTTATTCCTTTTTTGTCATAAATGTATTTGAACAAAAACCCGATTGGTAACAGCAATATTGCCATGTGTACTTTTACCCCCATTGCAATATGGACAAATGCCCATGTCACTACCATCTTTTTTGATTTTCTAAAATACAATTCTTCTACATAGTTGATGTGAATAAACATGTACACTAGTAATGGAATGAAAGGAATTATGCCCCAAAATCCTTGATCTGCAAATGGACCAAAAGCAATGTTGTATCCAAGCCAACTCCAATTTAGAATAGGTATTGTTTCAACAAAATCATGTGCAAAAATAATATATGCAAATAGAATTCCAAACGGTATGGGTGCATATTTTATTGAATTAATTCCTATTTTTAGATCCTTGGCTCTTTTTTTCGTTTCTTTAATAAGAAGAAGTGATGCTCCTACTGTTAGAATATAGTATCCAATTAAGAAAACATCTGTTTGAAAAAACTCTTCTAACATAATCTCTGTTATTATGCATTATAAAAAAATCTACTCCTTAACGCTCAATTTACCTTTACACTAAATCCCTCATACTGCGTGTGAGAAATGACGACTCTGCCAATTTTTGATTGATTCCACATGTTGACTGCAAAGTATCCTATTTGTTGGTGCAACAAGAATCATGTTTTCTGCTTTTTTGTCCTAACAATCATTCACTTGTATTTCAAAAATAGTATCTAAGATTATAATTGACAAAAATGGTGTGATTAAAAAGATATTTTGAGACACTACATAGAAAAACATGGTATGGCGATCGCATTTTTTTTGAAAATATCTGTTGAGGTTTTTAATCAAAGTATAAATAATAAAACAATTTCATAAAAAAAAGAATTGCTAGATTTAATCGCCAAAAAATTATTCCTCACAAATGGTAAAGGGGTTCATGAAGATCGATTGACAAGTTTTGAATATGCCTTAAGAGATGCTGGAATTTCAGGTACCAATCTTGTTTTAATTTCAAGTATATTTCCACCAAACGCAAAATTAATTTCTCGAAACGAGGGTCTCAAACTAATTCAGCCCGGACAGATTTTGTTTACAATTTATTCAAAGAATCAGACAAATGAGGCTCATAGATTATGTTCTGCATCAGTTGGTATTGCACGACCAAAAGATACGAATCGATATGGCTATCTTTCAGAATACGAATCATATGGACAAAATGAACAACAATCAGGTGATTATGCTGAAGACATTGCAGCACAAATGCTTGCATCATCCCTCGGTATTCCATTTGATATTGATAAAGACTGGAATGAAAAAAGGCAACAATGGACAATCTCTGGTCAGATATACAAAACACAAAATGTTACTCAATCAGCAAAAGGTGATAAGGATGGTAAGTGGACTACTGTCTTTGCAGCTGCTGTTTTGCTTGTCTAGTTTTATTTTTTATATCCTTTGAGATAAAATACTGCTGCCGCAATTGCTACACCTGTAATAATTATTATAATAACAGTTGATTCATCAAAATATGTTTCAATGTTTTTTGGTGCTACTAACTCACTGCCACCCAATGAAAAAACTAATTCATCTTTGTTAATTGATGTTCTTTCACCAAAAATATATTTTCCTTGAATTCTTTTTCCTTGCTCTGGATCAAAAATCCATCCCTCTTTTGTAATTTCTTTTGGGATTTTTTCACCATCTGTTATTTGAGTCTGAATTATGTTTCCTCTCACATCTGATACATTAGTGGATTCCGGAGATAGTATTACCACTTGTAATATTGAATTTAATGGATAAAATCCCGTTGAAAAATAATTTGATCTTTCCAATTCTTCTGCTTTCAAAAACTCTAATGGATTAATTTCTTTAATTGTTGATGCCATATTTGGATAATCTATTGATAATTTTAATTGTAGTAACGATTTATTTTCCAATGGTATGATTGAAAATGTCATCTTTGATTTTTCCTCTTTGGATAGATTCTTTGCTATATCATAAAATCCTCCAGACTCTCTGATGACTTTTGGTAGTAACAATGCTGAGATTTTTTCATACATGGATTCTGTATCTTCCATAGGCATTGTATACACTGCAGATATTGTGCCCCTGCCTGAAATTATTCCTGATGTTTCAAGAGCTCTGCCAATCTCATCATTACTTTGAATAAATATGGAATGAAATTTTGCATTTGTATCCAATGTTTGATTTACCTCATCAATGAATAATTCTGCAATCTTTTTTGTTGAGTTTTGAATTGCTGAAAAATCTTTGTCTGCTGGGTCTCTTGCAACATTTATGATTATGCATGATTCATCATATACGCCCAAAATACATTGATTTTGGTTTGTCAAAACTATGGCTGTTATTCTATTGTTTTCTCTAATTTTTTGTTCCAATTCCGCAGGAATTTTTATTTCTTGGATACTTGTACTTTGTAGAGCAATTGACGCTGTGACGTTTTGAGATATACTTTTATCAATTATTATTTGTGCTGTCTCTTGAAATGTGGCAAGACTCATTTCTTGCGAATATGCATAATTTGTTGTCAAAACTAGTACTCCGATTAACCACAACAAAATCACAATCTTTTGCATAGGTGCCTTTCTAACGATGAAATTATTAAATTTACTCTCGTATTATTCATTTATTTTTTAGATTCTTATCTTTGCTAAAATTATTTTTCTCATTTTACCAAAACCATGTATCATGTAACTAATATTGTAATTGGGCTAATTTTCTAACTATGGCATTAATCTCATTTTTAGTTGAAGTCTTTCAAGATCCTATTTTTTCAGTAATTGCAATTTTAAGTGCATTTGTAATTGGGATTTTCCAAGGCATTGTTTTGGGTAGGGCGATGCTTTTACGATTCCCACGTCTACAGAATCATGTAAAAACTGTTTCAATATCTTTGTTTTTTCTGTTTCTTGTAAATGCAATTTTAAGCGTACCGCGTTTTGCATCTCCTGACAAAATTGTTCTTTCTGATATCTTTCAAGCTAACAATCCTGAAGAATTGATGTCATTACTTTTTCTTGTATTTGGAATGAATGCCGGATTTTTTGCAGTACTTGCAATTTCTATAACTGTTATGACCTTTGTATTGCTAAAATTTACTCCTATTCATGGTGTTGCCAAAATCTTTGTTTTCTTTTTTAGTTTGCTTATCTTGCTATTGACTGGTCTTAGTAGATTTACCGATTTAACTCCTAGTACTTTTGAGGTTTTTTTGTATTTTCTTTACCAGCTTGGAATCACGATTGGAGTTTTGGCTGGCTCTGCAAGAAAAATCAAATCAAAAAAACTCGACTGGGGATAGTTTCAAACATTTAAATCTGATAATTCTGAACTTGAAATTGACATCGAATTCAAACCGTTCGGGGAACAAGCTGGCAGTCCATGCGTTGGACTGCCAGCCCCATATTATTATAAAATTTTAAAAATTCTAGTTTAATGCTGAAAGAGCCTTCACTTGAGTCTCAATGTAATCAAATCCCTCTTGCCAAAACTTTTGGGAACTAATATCAAAACCATATTCTGCTAATAATTTTTCTGGTTTTTTAGACCCTCCCGCAGCAAGAATGTTGATG
>JBKKCM010000057.1:0-95622 GCA_046712755.1 Nitrosarchaeum sp.
TAGTGTCTCAGATAGTGTTGCAGTTCTTGCTGCAGTAGAGGATAGTACATCTGAAGCTGATAGTGTCTCAGATAGTGTTGCAGTTCTTGCTGCAGTAGAGGATAGTACATCTGAAGGAGTCAATGTCTCTGTTAATGTTGCAGTTCTTGCTGCAGTAGAGGATAGTACATCTGAAGCTGATAGTGTTTCAGATAGTGTTGCAGTTCTTGCTGCAGTAGAGGATAGTACATCTGAAGCTGATAGTGTTTCATTGAGTGTTACAGATCTTGCTAAGGTGGTGGTGATTACATCTGAAGGAGTCAATGTCTCTGTTAGTGTTACAGATCTTGCTAAGGTGGTGGTGATTACATCTGAAGGAGTCAATGTCTCTGTTAGTGTTACAGATCTTGCTGCAGATGTGGTTAGGACATCTGAAGCTGATAATGTCTCAGATAGTGTGACGGTATTTGTAAATTTTCTGAATGCAAAATCCCAGTTTTTAGTTGTTGCAGTGGCAAGTGATCCTTCCAATGTTCCGCCACTTGTAAGATCAGACCATGTACCTGATGTTGAACCAGTTAGCACATCAGCCCAGAGATCACTATTTGCATCAGCAGAAATTAAAAGAACGGTATTTTGTGTTGGATAGTCATATAATGCCAAATTTTGGATTGTACCACGAACTCTTATGATATCACTGTTGGCAGACCATGTACCAGCTGAATCCATTGTAAACCAGTTGATATCATCATTGGCATCAGAGTAAACACCCACACCAGTATATGTTGAATTAAGATATGACACAGAAGAAAGAAAATAGTTTGCAGCCCATGTAGTTCCTGCAGTATCCTCTGCTTGTCCATTATTATCAACTATTGCAGTTCCAGACCACTTTCCTCCCTCAAATAAAGAAGTAGCAGCAATACCATGTCCAAAATAAGCAAGGTTGTCAGTACTAGCGTCAGGCTCTGCAAGATCGATAAATGCTGTTAATTGATCTGGAAAATTATTGGTATTAATTGTCCATGTTGTTCCAGAAAGAGCACCAAAAGCTATAGTTCCTTGTGCGGTTGTTTGTTGTCCAACTACAAGCATATCTCCTGAGATACCCTCAAAAGAGATGTCAAAACTTCTTACAGAAGTTGCCCCATTCAAAATGGCTGTTATTACAGCAGTTGCTTCATCACCTACAGCAGTACCGCTCCATCTATATGCACTTAGATCATCAGCATCATCACTATATGCAATACCAATCTGATCACTGTTAGGACGTGATGTCAGCTCAACCCAATTTACTGTACCTCCTGTTTGGGTTGTAGTTATGGTAGCATTATTAACCCAGGATGCACCATCCCATTCTATTTTTCTTAGCTCGTCAGCAGTTGCAGTACCATATACTAAAAGCGCATCACCTGAAGTTTGCTCATATGCTACATCAAAGTTTTCCAATCCATGTGTTCCTGCAGATGATGCAATACTGGTTGCACTTCCACATGATATACCATTAACATCGCCTGTACATACTTGAGCCTTGATTACATCTCCAGCATCTCTTGTTGCTATAATCCATTCATCTGCTGTAGGACTAGCAGCTACACGAATCCATTCTATAGCTACAGCACCAACAGATGTTGCACTTGCCTCAGTACCAAAGGTTGATCCGTCAAATGTTTTGTATTTTGGAGTTCCTGCTGTACCATCAGAATAAACAATGAGACCTCCATTATTTTGTGGAATATAGGGATCAGCTGCTACAAACCATGGTCTTGCTTCAATAAACTCGCCAGAGTTTATCTCAAGAGGTCCTAGTGGATAAAGCTGTGGGAATACTAGTGGAATAGAATACAAATATTCTACAGATGTTTTATTATCTACTAGATTCTTTGTCCATGTCAATATCTTTGTATTTCCTATAGTTTGTACATTAGCATCAGTAGTAACATCAAATACTGATGGGATAGTCTCTTTGATTTCTAAAGAGTTTTCATCAGTAAATGATTCTATATCAATTCTAACATTAAATGAATTGGGATTAATTGTTGGATCAATCTTGCTTTGTGCAGTTCTGATGATATCATACTCGTAGAATGATCTGACATCAAATGTTGTGTTAAAATTAGTATCAATTCCATTTGCATTTGCATTAATTGAAATATCATAAGTTCCTTCACTTTCAGTTACAAATGATGCATTATACAGACCACACTCAGTATCAGCAGAGATTTCATTTTCAGAAGTTAGTGTTGCAAGATTTGAGTTTGGATCAGTAATATCAATAGACAAGTTAGCATCACATACAGGATGTCCTTGTGAATCAAGTACAACGATTACAAAGTCTGCAGTCTCGCCTGGTTTGTAAATACTTTTTACAGTATTCAGTGATACAAGTCCCCATGCAAATTCACTTTCATTTTCATATTTTTGTCCTTCAACATTAAGAATTGTTTTAATTTTGTACAATCCTGGCTTTGAATTTGTAGAATCTATTTTAATGTGGAATTTTCCTTCTCGCTCTTTTACAAAAGTAACATCAAGGTTAACTTTTTGATTTTTTGCATCATAGATTTCTGTTGTGATTGATTCATTATTTGCATTCCAGTTTTCTTTTTGTATTTTATTTTCTTTAGTTATGTCATCTAGTTTTGTAATTACTGAGGTTAGTTTGTCTAGCTTTTCTTGTTGTTTAATTTGTTTTTTCTCGTCTTTGAGCTGCACTGATAATTGCTTGATCTGTTCTTTGAGAGTTTGAATTTCATCTTTTGAGACCAGAGAGTTTTGTCTTAGTTGTGATATCTCCTCTTTGATCTGGTTGATTGCTGCTTTTGTGGTAATTTTTTCCTCCTCTGCAGCATCTGCTTCTGGGAATGGGGCCAAGATTGACAAAAATCCCAAAGTCTGATTTACGCCAAGACTTGAAGTCTCTTTGAGAACAGATTCAGTCTCTGAATCTGCTGAATTTATTGCCTCATTGAATAGTTCGAGTTCCTTACGCATTGCCTTAGACTCGCTATAAAACTCTAGTATAACTTCGGCATCCTCAGTCATAGAGTAGGTTTCCTTGATGGACGCTAGTATTGGTATTATTGACGTGAAATTGGCAAATTGTGCCTGCGTTAAATTATCATATTTAAATATATCGCTTACTAGTAGACCTTCTGATAGACTGGCTATATTACCAGTTGAGATTTGTGCCTGAATTAGGCTAATTTCTAAACTGTCTGATATTAATGACTGCTCAGAGATAGAATTTGTGCCTGAATTTGTGGGTTGGGTTGAAGTTGAATTCAATCCTTGGTTTTCTAGTGCAATCTCTTGTAGTATCTTTTCAAGATCTAATTCTATTGTAACGTGTGAATCAATGCCTTCCTCATATAGCTGAGTGATTTGTACCTGAGATAGAGTAGTATTGAAGAGTAAAATATCATCAATAGATCCGGAGAAGAGGTTGTTTGGGTGTGGTAATTGGTCTTTTGTATTTATATATGCACCAATCACAATATCGTTTTCTGAAGTAATGGAATCTAGTGTAGTTGTGGTTAACTGTCCATTTAATGATAATGTAGGTATATTCCCAACTTCTATAGAAGATTCCAGTACACCATTAACAGAAATTCCAAGGGTCTGATTGTAAAATGATGCTGATACATATGTCCATTCCTCAGAAATTTCAGTCTTTGATGTTACATCAGTCCATTTAATTCCATCAAAAATTGAGAATTTAATCTTGTGACTAGATGGTAGATTTTCTACTGCCAAAGAAAATGCCTTTTCTTTACTTAGTATAGTAAATTCTGGGGAGCCATTAGAAAAATCAGGCTGTATCCATGCAGAGATTGTTAAAGTATCAAGATTATTTGTATTATCTTCACTAATTTGAACAAAATTACTTTCTCCATCAAGATGTAGTGATGGATTAGTTAAATTTGTGTAGAGATCTAGGCTTGTTCCATTTTGTGCACTGTCAAAATTGATGGCTAAGATAGCGTCATTAGATATTCTAGGAGTAAGAAATGCAGTAAGTGTATCAGAAAGGATTAGTGGATCAGATGAGAATTGTGAGTCTGGTGCAAATAAATCAAATGACAACATATCATTCAGTGACATTGAATCTGTGCGTGAAGATTCCAATGTAGATTCTATATCAGTTGAATCAGAACCAAAAGGATGTAGTGTTGTTAATAGCACATCAGATAATGACAAATATGTAATAGAGTCAATTGAAATGTTTTCAAAATGATTAGATGTTTCAGCATGATAATCTTGAGTATTAGTAAAATTATTTAGAACAGCATAATTTTCATTTTCAGAAAATAGATCTGCTTGATTTATATTTTGTATTTGATCAGATTCTTCAGCAAAAGCTGTATTCCAATATGAATTTGAAATTGATAATGGAGTGATTATTGTTGAAGCAGTAAGAATGATTACAATTGATAAAGTAATAATTTGTTTAATTTGATAAAACTTTGTTTGTTGATTTTCATAATAAATTAAAACAAAACCGGCAAAAGGTATCAACAATACTAAAAGTATTGGATTATTAGGATCAAAAATTAGATCAGTCGACTGATCTAATTGTTCAATACTATTTTTTGAGAAAAATAGTTGTTCAATGTTTATGTAATCATTTATGATTTTTTCAAATTCAGAAAAAATCACAAGATCAGGAATTTGTATGATCTCAAATTCTGACTGTTCAGAGATTTGATCATATTCATGATATACTAGTTTTGTTGGTGTTAATGCTGATGTAACTTGAGAATTAGTTTTTAGATATTTTTGTTGTCGATCAAAAATTCTTTCCATGATTGCTTGTTTATCAGAATCAGATTTGATTAGAAGAATATCATTTTGATATGAATCAGAGATTACAGACATTTTTTCATCCAGAGAAATTGAAAAGTGTTGAGCATCGCTTGATAATTTTTTAATTTCGAACATTCCAATTTCTTCATCTAATCTTACAGTGAATTGTTGTGGTAGATTGTTTGGAGTAATATTTTCTGGATTTGATTCTGCAATTACATAATTAGTTTCAGATGGAAGTAATGACAGTCCTAAAATCAAAATGATGGATATGGTTAAAAATTTCAGGATATGTCACCACCAAAAATTGATAGATATGGAGCTGAGAAAATTCTAGAGAAAACATTTCTAAAACATGGTCTAGTAACTCTAAACTTAAATGTCATATCCAAAGAAAATTGCTCTTAATCTCCCATAAGGAGAAAGGAATTTTTCATAACCAAGTAGCTCCATGATGGACGATCTATGATTATACGGTACCAAGTTGGAAGATTCATTTTTTGTGAAAGTTTTAAGATTTTATCATATTTGAACAATAGAAAATAATTTCAAACGATTGATTAAAGAAATAATTCTACTTAGATCACAGAGTTTTGTAATTAAATAATTTTAATTATTAATTTTTAATGATTCAACTGAATATTTTATTCTAATCTCTTTTAGTTTTTTCGAATTTAGTTTTGTCATATGATGTAGATATCATAAGAGAATTTTATTTTGATGTATCACGGTGGAAATTTTTTAATATTTTTATAACTAGTTTCATAGGAATGATGAAAGTAATATATAAAAATATTTTATAAATTCCGTGAGAAAATGTAAATCTGTATTGGAGAGCATTATCATATCTTATATTTTTTAATAATGGTTTTTAATTATTTTCTTAAACTTTAATTTATTATTAAAAAATATTTCTGACTATACTAATTTTATCATATAATATATATTAATTTCAATAATTTTAGGTTGGTTTTTTTAGATTGCACAATTTTCAATCTTGCTATTTACAATTGATTGTGTTACAAGAATTCCTAATCTTTTCTGATTTGTTTAGTTTTATTGTATTATCTACTATCGGTAACACTTTTACAATATCTCTTATATTTTTATTTAAAGTTGGTGAAAATATATTTGATCTTATAACTATGAGATATAGATTAGATTTATTTTTTAGTTGACTAGTTGTGTTTAATGTGATCTTTTTTATTTTTTATATAGACTTGATTCCATATGAATAATTTTTTGAATATGTATAATAAATTATTTGGATGTAAGATTATTTGAATTGTTTTCGGTATGAGCAACAAATTTGATATGATTTTTATCTATACTATCTTCAACTGGACTTTTGTGATTTTCATCGTCTATTTTGCGTAGGCTTTATAGAAAAATGAAAGGTAATATTTTTTACTTTTCAAAATTCTCTTATGGTTTTAAGTAATGCTGCATCTCGATAAATTAGCGTGTCTGGAAAACAATTTAACATTTTTCCATTATCAATTTCATAAAATTCCCAATTTTTGCATTCTGTATCATATTCATATGGATGCGTGTTATCAAATTTCCAATCAAACCCGTTTGTTATCTGTTGATCAGGATATCCATGTCCTCTGATTAAAGAGATGGTATTGTCATTATAATTTACTTCAATTTTTGCATGTAAAGCATTTGGGTATAGATAGATTACATTAGGATGTGATGTTATTGCATCAAATTCATTTTGTGTAACATATTCATTATGTAATAAAATTATTTTATCAAATTTTTTGAGAACATCTGGATTTTTATCAATATCAACATCACTGAGGAATTTGTAGTTTAGAAGTTTTAGAATTTGTGCTCCGTTTCCACCTATTTCTGCACGCAAAATTGGTTTTATTGGTACTGTTAAACAGTTATGATCACATTGCCCTTTATAGTAATTATAAAAACCTGGTTCGTTATATGCAGATGCAGTAAAAATTGGATAAATCACGATTGTTTTATCATCATTGTTAATTAGTTCATCATATGTGGATTGATTTTTGTTATCAAGTTCAAAAAAAAGTCTAGTATACTGTTTAAGATTCCCATCGATAATGAATTCTCCTTTAACTCCGTTTATTTTGAATATGGAGTTAATTGGGAGCTCTTCTAAATCGGCTTGATTAGTTTTAATGTTAAAATTAAAGAATTTTTGTTCATCATCATTTTGAATGAAATAGTAAACTAATACCAATATTGCTACTATGGCAATAAAACCAAAGATAATTTTTTTATCAATAATTACCAAGGCTTTTCCTTAAAAGTTCATTTTTATTCAATATGTAATTACTAAAGATGAAAATATCGATTGAGACCTTTGGATTATCGGACATAATTCTCTTTAATAATGCATTAAAACGAATGAATATTAATTTTTAATATTTTTGTGCTTAATAATATCAAAAAAACTAATTATAATTATAGAGTAATTTTGAAAATCTGAATTTTGAGAATAATTGTATGCCAAGCATTATTGGGAATAGGATTACAAGGATCGAAAATAGGTTAAATTCAGGTAGTGATTTGTCAGGAGATACAATATCTCCCCATTGATTTGGACTTGGAATTGATACAATACTTTGGTTATCAACTTTGTAAGGCCAAGAATAGTGATTTTTAGTATGAGCGTCAAAGACAGAAATAAAAAATCCATAGTTGTCTGAACGACCTAAAAGACTTAATGGTATTTTGAATTCGTAACTTGGGTGTGGTGTCTTGTTGTATCTATCATGTTTATCAGATGATGCACCTACAGCAACAAAATCTTTGTCATTTGGAATTTTTCTAAAGTATCCGTTTATTGCAGGAGTATTATTTCCTTGGTAAGAAAATGATTTCTTTCCATTAAGTGATGTAAAAAAACAATAATCATCAGATTGCGGTATTATTGTTTTGTCATTTTTAGTATCAAAACAAACTACTGCACTATCTGATCCTGTATCAATGAACATATCAGACGCTACATTGATTTGAACATAGATAAAATCGTCCTGATGAGCTGTTCTCAAATGGATCTCTGTTCCATCGTCAAATGTAAGATGATCGTAACTTGATTGTTTCCATTCGTTGGAATTTGTCCATTTTCCATCAAATATTACATTATCAAGTTCAGATGAAATTGATATTAGAATTGGTTCCTCACCATAGACATTCAAAAAGAGCATTGGCGATAATACAAGTAAGAAAATAATATATTTTATAAAAAATAATTTGAAAACCACTGATTGTTATATTTTATTGCCTAGTAGAAAAATTTTTGCGATTCTTTTAATACCTACTTCAAAGTATGTTGACTATGAATAAGAAAGTTATAATCGGCATTATCATAGTAATTGTTATTGGTATTGGGTTTATTGCCTTGGCACAAGTAAATCAGAGTACCGAAATAGATATTGCAGATACTCCGGATGTTCAGAGAGGTTCACAAAGCTTTACAGTGGGATTACAAGAATCTGTTGGCGTCAGTGAAGTTCCATAAGTTCCATTTTGGATCTTTAATTGAAGAAAATTTACCATAATCCCTATAAACAAATTTACGCGTATCTAGGTAATGAAAAAGACAACTAGTGTCGGTATGTTCGCTGCAATAGTATTTGCCGTAGGAATGGCTGGAATCAGCTTTTCTGATGGTTCATTAAAATTGCAAGATAATACTCCTGCTTCCACAATGGATGGAGGAAGTATTACTGGACATATTGAGATTATACACACTGACAAAGATGGAAACATTCGTGCATACATGCAAACCGATAACGCCATAGTCAATGATGGAAGAAACTGTACTGCTGCTAAATTATTTGGATCTAATACTGGATGTACTGATACAACTCCAGGTCCATACACTGTAATAGGATTAGGTAACGGTACAGCTCTTAGTGGCAGTACTAGTCAACTGTTACTTAATGGAGAAACTACTGGTGATGGATTAGCAAGGGTTACAGGAACATTGGGTACATTCACAAATGCAACAGCAGATAGTGCTGCTGCAGTTCAAAGAATAACAACTGTATTTACTTACAGTGGTAGTCAAGCATCAAACCCAATTAATCAAGCGGGACTATTCAATGGAACAGGAAGCCCAACTTCAACATTTGCACTGAAAAACTTCCCCTCTACAGTAAACATGAATACAAACGATCAGTTAACTGTCAACTGGGATATCACCATTGACGGTACAGATGCATACAGTTAGAAAAAATCCTTATTTTTTTTATTTATTTTCTTTAGCCAGAGCTAAAGTCTTTGTCGCATAGTTTTGAATATTCATTTTCAGTTTTATTTTTAAAGATATGCGTCAAGTATTTGTTTAAAATAAAATAAAAAGTGACAATCGTCTTTCCTAAATTCTAATATGTAGAAGTCGAGGATTGGGACGATAGTCCAGTTGGTGTTGGTACAGATGGGAATTTGTCTCCAACCTGTTGCTCTGCTACTGCAGATGCTTCTTGTAGGATTCTTTCGGTTTCCTCACTTGAAGCGCCAGTCTCCATGCTAAATGAGTCTCCTGCTAAAGAGTCCATCATTAGACCATTGAGTGTCTGTGTCATGGAATTCAATTCCGAGTCTGCTTCTGGCATGAATCTTCCTAGTGATGACTTCAATCCCTTCATTGTAGACATCGCTGGGCCGATTGCTACCATAGCATCGCCTAGATCATGAATAGTTGTCAGTCTTAATTGGACTTGTTCCAATGACATTCTTGCATTGCCGAGCATCTTTGTAACCTTACGAATTTCAGCTAATTCGTTTGACAAAACTCTGCTTGTACTGGTATCATGTTGCTGCATTGCAGTCACGACTCTCTGGAAGAGTTGCGCGTCTCTTTCATGCAGTTTTCCAAGCATAGAGTCCATTTTTGATATCTGGACTTGTAGTTTGTTTACTGCGGTTTGGATTCGTGGTTTTAATGCACCTTGAGGTTTTATTGTCTCACGGAGTTTGTCGGTTACACCTGGTGTCTCTTGTCGAGCCCAAGTCTTATCGAAGTTTGGCATGTCAGATGATTTAGAAATTATCTCTTAATGGACAGAGTGAATTTAGATAAACTTTAGAGTGAAATTAGCTAACAAACTAATTCTGGATACAAATTCAACAAATCATGGTAAAGATAGCAGTTTTTGATTCTGGATTGGGCTCCTTATCAATAATTAAGGCAATACAAAAGATCTGCAAATCAGAGATTATCTATTTTGCAGACCAGAAAAATTTTCCATATGGAAAAAAATCAAAAAAACAATTAGATACAATCATAAAACAAACAATAAAACTATTAGAAGAAAATTTTTCACCAGATCTAATTGTAATGGCATCAAACACTCCAAGTTTGATGGTAAAAATTACAAACAGAAAAGTAATTGGAGTAAATCCACAAATAAGAGAAGCTATAATGCTTTCCAAGACAAAAAACATTGCAATACTTGGAACAAGAGCTGCAATTAAAAGTAAAAGTTTGTCAAGTTATATCAAAAAATTTAATTTTTCAAAAGACAAAAAAATTCATAAAATAAACTCATCTGTATTAGTAGATCTTGTAGAATCAAATAAATTCATTACAGATAATGTCTACTGCAAAAAAATTATTAAAAAAACTCTTTGTCATATTTTTACAAATAAGATAGATGTAGCTACTTTATCAAGTACACATTTATCATTTTTAAAATCATTATTAAATTCAGAATTTCCTCAAGTAAAATTTGTTGATCCTGCAGATATTGTAGCACGTAGAGTTCTTACAAGTATTAAAAAAAATAAATCAAAGAAAAATACAATAAAGATTTTTACGTCAGGGAATGTAAAAAATTTTGAAAAGAATCTACATAGATTTGGAATAAGAAATAAAGTGAGTTTTTTGTCTACGTAACTTTTGCCTTTCTATACCCATGACTAAATTTCTTATCATATAGTTTTGAATATTCATAAGTTTTTGGATCAATCACATCGCTAATAATTACAATTGCAGTTCTAGTTATTTTTTCATTTCTGACTTTTTTTACAATATCATCTAGTGTTCCTTTGATAATTTTTTGATCATTCCAGCTTGCTCTATACACTACAGCAATAGGTGTAGATTTTTTGTATCCGCCGGCAACTGCTTCTTTTACAATATTAGAAAGCAAATGAACACTAAGGTAAAAAATCAAAGTTGCTTTGTGTTTTGCAAGCTCAGAGATTTTTTCTTTCTTTGGTACTTTGGTTCTAGATTCTGCGCGAGTTACAATAATGGTTTGAGTTACACCTGGAAGTGTTAGTTGAATTCCTAGTGCAGCAGCTGAGGCTAAAAATGCAGTAATGCCAGGAACTACTATGGATTCAATTCCTTTTTTTTCAAGATTATCTATTTGCTCTTTGATTGCTCCATAAATTGATGGATCACCATCATGTAATCTGACAACTAGCTTGTCACTCTTTGCGTTTTTGTAAAGCAAATCAAAGATTTCTTCTCTAACCAAACCAGATGCATCATGTAGTTCACCTTTTTTACATAATTTTAGAATTGGAGGAGGAATTAGAGAACCTGAGTAAACTACAATGTCTGCTTTTTGAATTAATTTTTTGGCTTTGATTGTAATTAGTTCTGGATCGCCTGGACCGCATCCGACAAAATAAACTTTAGACACGTTTTACCACCAAGATTGAAAAATATTTTGTAGTTAGTGTTCCGTCATTTACTTCCCCCAGTGTCAATTTTCTGATAATTTCATTTTCTGTTCCAAGATCTTGTCCAATTGCAAAAATAGAATTATCAGGAAATCCAGATTCTCTTAGCAAATCAATTACTTTATCAAAATATCTGCCGTCTTTTAAAAAAACCATTGTATCAGAATGTTTTGCAATCTCTTTTACTGTACTTAAATCATAACACGATGGAATTATTGCAACTTTTTCTGCACCTTCTGCAATGCTTATACCGACTTTGGCTGCAAAAGTAAACATGGAAACAATTCCAGGAATTACACTGATTTTAATTTCCGGATAATTTAGTTGTATATCTTTATGCATGTAAATCCAAGTGCTATACAAATATGGATCGCCTATTGTAAGATAGACAACATTTTTTCCTGTTAAAACTTTTTCCGCCATAATCTTTGCATTTTTTTTCCATGTTGCTTCAAGAATGTCTTTGTCTTTTGTCATTGGAAAGATCAATTTTATGATCTCTTGATTTTTTGATTTGTCAATTAGTGAAGAGACAATAGAGAATGCGATGCTTGGTTTGTCTATATCTGCAGTAGGGCACATTATAGTATCGGCATTTTGAATTGCCTTTGCAGCCTTTACTGTAAGCAATTCAGGATCGCCAGGACCTACCCCTATTCCAATTAATTCAGGCATGAAAAATAGTGTTTTATTCCCAATTAAAAATCTAGATTAGATTTTTGTTGCAGAAATTATTGTGACTGGGTTTCTAGCAAGCATCATGGTACCTGTTGAGGTCTTTCTGCTCTTAGAGATGGTCACTTGTGTAATATCTACTGAATCAAATTGTAATTTCTCAAGAACTTGTAAGACAGAGTATAAAGTCTCAATTAAGATTATTCCGATAACAATTCTTCCTCCAGATTTAAGTTTATTTTGGCATAGCTTTACAATTTCTTCTGTATCGCCTCCAGTTCCTCCAATAAATATGGCATCAGCTTGATCAAGTTCTGAGATCTTTTCTTTGGCATTGCCAAGCATCACAGAAATATTTGTCAATCCAAATTTTTCAATATTTTTCTTTGTTAATTCAATTGCATTAGGATCATAGTCTATTGCAAGTACTTTGCCTGATTCGACTTGAATTGCAGCTTCAATTGATATTGAGCCGCTTCCACATCCAATATCATATACAGTATACCCTGGACAAAGTCTTGCTTTACTAATTTGGATAACTCGTATCTCTTCTTTTGTTATTGGTACGTTCTCAGAACGCTCAAAGGCATCATCAGGGATTCCCGGTGTTTTATAATTCCACATAAATCAAGACCAACATTTGTTATGATATAGGAGAAGGAATGCCAGTTGAGACAGTGCCAGCATGTACTATAGTATATGTTAGAATCCAGACAAACAAGTATAAGAAAATATAACTTCCTATTCCTTGTGTTACAATCTTTTTTCTATCAGATGATGGTAATTGCATCTTCATTGATTTTGCAATGAATATAGTTACGATAAATATAATTATCATAAATACAATTGATGCCCATCTTCTCTCTTCTCCCTGAATATCTTCAAAGATAAAAGTTGCAAGAGTACCGGCAATTACTGCAAAAGCAACCCTTAACCAAAACAGCTTGTCTAATTTTTTGTCTTTTTCACTTTTTCCTTCTTGGCTTATAGGTTCTGAAGTTTCAGAATTATTTGATTCTGTATCTGGGATTTCGTTATTTTCCTCTTTAATTGACTCTTTTTTAGGATCTTTAGGATCAGGTGTAGGTTCAGATTTCTTTTTTTTGAATTTTGCCAAGTAAATTTCTAGGTTGACTCCACTTAGCCTTGTTTAAAATCTTTGGTCACAAAACGAGCATAAAATAGAGTAAGAGTATAATTTCAGATACAGGATAGATTGTTGTGACTCTTGCAGGAATAGAACTCTGTTATTTAGTGAATCAAATTTCAGAGGTAGCACAGGACTACTATGTAAGTAACATCTATGGTGTGACAAAAGACAGCATATTATTCAAACTTCATCATACTGAAAAACCAGACATCTTTATGATGATATCTACGTCTGGTGTTTGGTTAACATCCGTAAAAATTGAGCAAATGGAACCAAACAGATTACTAAAAAGATTACGAAGCGATCTGTTACGATTAAAACTAAAAAAAATAGAACAGAACGCATCAGAAAGAATTGCATACTTTACTTTTGCTGGATTTGATAAAGAGTTTGTAATTGTTGGTGAATTTTTTGGCGAAGGAAATATTTTGCTCTGTAATAATGAGATGAAGATTCTTGCATTGCAGCATTCTATTGATGTAAGACACAGGAAGCTTGGTGTGGGTTTGGTGTATACACCACCGCCTCTGAATGGTTTGGATGTAATCAAGGTAACAGAGTCAGACTTTGAAGAGTTAAAGACGTCAGATTTGGCTGCGGCAAAATGGCTTGGACGAACATTGGGATTGCCAAAAAAATATGTTGAAGGCATATTTGAAATATCTGATATAGATACAAAATGTACAGGAAATAATCTTACATCTGAGCAGATAAAGAAACTCTATGATACAACAAAAACTATTGTTACAAATGTTGTCACAGGCAAACATGAACCAGTAATTATAAGAAATGAAAAGCCAGAAATCATTCCTGTCAGATTAGGAAAAATAGATGATAAATGTACTATTGTAAATAGCTTCATCGAAGGTTTGGATACTGTTTTTACAGAAAATCTTGTAGAGATAGGCAAATCAATTCAAACTGGTAGCTCTGATAAGAAGATAAAAGAGCTTGAAAGTCAGCTAGCAGAACAAGAGAAAGCAGTAGAGACAGTAAAAGAAAAATCAAATCACATAACTAATGTTGCAAATTCACTTTTTGAGATGATCTCAAAAGGTATCACATCGATTGAAGATTCACGGACTCTGGAGATTTTGGCAACTCATAATTCTAAATTGACCAAAGAGAAAGGAATTACACTCATCATAGTTGATGATGAAAAAATAAAGATAAACTCACAGTCTTCATTGCAATCAATTGCATCGATATTATTTAATGAAGCAAAACGAAAATCAGGTGCAATAAAGTCAATTGAGCAAATTAAAATTAATACGCAGAAAAAATTAGCAAAGTTACAAAATAAAGCTGAAACAGAAAAAGATTCAGTTTCATTTGCAGAAATTAGAAAAAAGAATTGGTATGAAAGATATAGATGGTTTTTCACATCAGATGGAATTCTTGCAATAGGTGGTAGAGATGCTCCTTCAAATTCTGCTGTAGTAAGAAAACATTTGGGGAAAAATGACAAGATATTTCATGGTGATATTTTTGGATCTCCTTTTTTCATTCTAAAGGATGCAGAAAATCCACCTACAGCTAGTTTGAATGAAGTTGCTCATGCAACTGTTTGTTTCAGTAGAGCATGGAGAGAAGGCATGTACGGTGTTAGTGCATATTGGGTAAATCCAGAACAAGTCAAAAAATCAGCCCCAACCGGACAATTTCTTCCAAAAGGATCATTTAGCATAGAAGGACAACGAAATTTTGTCAAGATATCTACTCTCAAATTGGCTGTTGGAATAATGCCACAAGGAGACGACTATGTTGTGACGTGTGGTCCTCCTGAAACAATTAAAAAAAATTCTATTTGTTATGCCATAATTGAACCACATGGATCAGAAATGGTAGACAGTGCAAAAAAAATTAGACTAGAATTTTTAAAACTGGAAGAAGAGATTGCAAAGAAAATAAGCATGGATGATTTTGTTCGTGCTCTTCCAGCGGGAGCAAGTCAGATTACAGAAGTAGGTATAGGAGATGCCGCTTAAAACAGAAAATGAACCACAATATTTTTTGTTGATGATGTGTTGGGAAATATTGTAAGATAAATGAAAGATTACAACAATTTATCAGAAGATGACGGTAATATTCTTGTAAAAACTGCAAGGGTAGTAGTTACGGAATATCTGAAAAATGGTACAAAGCCAAAACTAGAAAAAGAATTTAAAAATAATTTTTCTTTTAAATCAGGCGTATTTGTCACCTTGAATAGTACTCTGGGATTAAGAGGCTGTATTGGATATCCATTACCAGATAAATTATTGTTTAGTGCATTAGAAGATGCAGCAATTTCAGCTGCAACAAAAGATCCAAGATTTCCTCCTGTAAAACATGAAGAACTGGATTCAATTACATTTGAAGTAACTGTGCTTACACCACCCAAGAAAATTGTTGTGAATAAACCTGAAGAATATTTGTCAGAGATCAAAGTAGGAAGAGATGGATTGATTGTCAAACATGGATTTTATTCTGGTTTGCTTTTGCCACAAGTGCCAATTGAATATGGATGGAATGAAGAAGAGTTTTTAGAATATACATGTGAAAAAGCTGGATTGCCAAAAAATTATTGGAAAAATCCAGATACAGAGATTCAAAAATTTGAAGGAATAGTTTTCAAAGAAGAAAAACCAAATGGTGCAGTTACTAGAGAAATGTTATAGGATTTGGAGATTCAGTATCTAAGGAAATTTTTTGTCCAGTTTGAAGTGATGAAAAGTTCTCATCAGTTACTATTACAAGTGGAATGTTAGCTAGAGCACATCCCGTTGCAACAGTAAGATCTGCTTTTTGACAGATCATTGCAAGCGGTGCAGCATTATTAGATTTGATAGAGTAGATAGTATAGGCACCTACGCTGCTTCCAACACCATTTGGAAATACTAGAATGCTATCTTTGATGGATTTATCAAAGAGCTCATGATTTTTGTCGCTAATTATTCCAGTTTTTTTATCAACTGTACCTAAAAAATTAATTGGATGTTGTGATTTTAGGATTATTCCTTGTGTTTTTCCTTGAACTAGAATTTTCATCTTGTCTCATCTTCAATTATTTGAGAGAGTGATTTTAGATTAACATCTACGCCGTTAGAATTTTTCAAATAGTATGCTCCTTTGATGCTGTTTGTAGTGACTGAATCAACATTATCTTTACTGATCAAAGGAGTAAGACATGTACAACAATCAGCAAGAATTTCACATCCGGCTCGTTCCAGCTCATTAGTATAGCCAATTTTTCTTGCTTGCTCCTTTACTGGTCTAGGACAAAATATCATGCACCTTTTTTGAAAGGAACGGCCCTTTAGTTTACTGGTAAGATCAGAAATTTCTTCTAGACCCAACTGGGGACTACCAAGTGTGATTAGATCACCTTTTTCTGCAGTGTTTAATTCATCATGAATGTCATTCATCTCTTTTTTATCAAAATCTACTTTTTCACAACCGGGATCTCCATCACCAAAAAGAAATTTAGCACATGTACCAGAAGTTCCCATTCCACCACACAGTGCTTTGCAGCTACGTCTGTCCATCTCTCCGACATCGGATATATTTACAGAATTGTTTCCAACTTTACCTGCAAAGAATCCAAGCATCCCATATGTTAGCTCATTTGGATTATCTATCTTCATTCTAATTGTTAGATCTGGAGAGTCTTCTTTTCTTAGTGAAGAGTATGGACTTTTTCCAGTGATTGCACTTGCAAGTGCGCTAAATGCGCTTTCCTTGTTAGTTTTTAGATTATCAAATGAATTTGCGTGAATTGCGGCATTGCTTTCTGCAAAAGATACTTGTGTTCCTTCTTTTGGCATGTCAAAAATTTCGTATGGAATACAGGAAAATGATGGAGTTACTCCCATTGTTTCATATGATTTTCTAATGGAGAGTTGTTTTGAAATAAAATTATCATCTAGATTATAATTTGATACATTATCAATGTCAAATCCCATTGGATTAAGAGTGGTTTTGACTTTGACTCTAGCATTTTTACTAATACCAGATAAGAATTCCTCGCCTGCATCTCCAATTGTATTATAGTTCACACCAGAAAGATGTGCCCATTCAATAGGGATTAGTTTCTCTGCGTCTGTTGCCTCGCCTGTTGCAACCAAAATTCTGTATGCCATCTGCATAATTTCGCCTTGTTCACCTTTTAGTGCAGATTCTTCTTCTTTTGTTAACTCCAACGTACTAGTTTGACTATTACAGATATAATACTTGTACGTAAAATTCCATACAGAGATGCAAAAAATTCTTCGTGGAATGATGGATACTATGATTTCCGTAAAGCCTCCAAGAATGACTGCATTAAGAGAGCTGCATGAAGCAGAAACTGGATCATTTAGCATTTTAATTGGAACAATACTTTCAGCAAGAACAAAAGATGAGACTACAACAAAAGCAGTCAAAGCATTATTTTCAAAATACAAAAATGTAAAGGAGCTTGCCAATGCCAAAACAAAAGATGTTGAGAAAATTATAAAGTCAATTGGTTTCTATCATGTAAAATCAAAAAGAATAATCGAGGTTGCTAAAATTATTAATTCCAAGTACAAAGGAAAAGTTCCAGATAGTTTAGAAAAATTAATAGAACTGCCAGGAGTTGGAAGAAAGACTGCAAACTGTGTACTAGTTTATGCATTTGACAAACCAGCTATTCCAGTAGATATTCATGTTCATAGAATCTCAAATAGATTGGGATTAGTAGATACAAAAACTCCTGAAGAAACAGAACAGGAATTAATGAAAAAGATTCCAAAAAAATACTGGATTGAAATTAATGATACTTTTGTAATGTATGGTCAAAATATTTGCAAGCCAATATCACCAATGTGTAGTGTGTGTAAAATTAAAAGAGATTGTAAATATTACAAAACTAAGAACGCTTCTTAGTCAGATATAAAACGCCTACCAGTGTTCCAACTCCTGCAGCCACATAAAATGGAAATAATGCAAATGGGTTTTTTGCAGGATCTCCTGAAATAAATTCGAGAATCATACTTCCAGAATTTACTGCAGGTGGGTCAGTAGGGCTCTCCATTCCAGAGACAGAATAGGAATTAATTGCAAATACGCCGATATCAAGATTAGATACTACTATTCTTGCACCGTTGTTAACTGTTAGTCCTGCTCGTTCAGTGTATGATACGATTGTTTTTGATGAAGGAGACCATCCTCGTTCCAAGTCACTATGCACAACAACGTATCCCTCTTTAGGAGTCTGTACTGCAAGCCAGAATTTTTCATCTGGTTGTGAGCCCATACCTATTTCAACTAATTTCTCAGGGTTATCTTTGTCGTAGATTCTCAAAACTGCATTTCCATCAGGGTTTGCATATACAAGATTGTTATCAATGGTAACTTGCCAGCTTATTGCATGTGTTCTTTGCATCGGAATAATGATTGCATCTCTAAGAATTTTATTAAATTCGTATGATGGAATCTCTATTGTATCAATAATTAATGTTGGATTCTTTGATTCTTCTGCAAAAACAGGTGAAATGACAAATCCGGAAAGTAAAATTAATGCAAGGAGATATTTCACGAGCTAAATCTAGTTTGAGTGAATAAATACCTAATCAACAAATGGATGTGGATAATCTAGAATTACCTTTGAGACTTCGGGTCTTAAGATAAATTCAGAAGGAGATTTACCATCATCAATCATTTGTCTTAGCTTGGTTCCACTAATCTGCTCTTTTGAATCATCATCATGTGGACATGCCTTTGGATTTGTATATGTTAGACATTTTCTACAATAGAAAAATGCTGGGAAAAACACTGGAGATATTTCTAATTCTGGATAGTCATCAAAGATTTTTTGTGCTGCAAATGGATCATAAAATGTTCCAACTCCTGCATGATCTCGACCAATAATGATATGTGAGCATCCATAGTTTTGTCTCATAATTGCATGGTGTATTGCTTCTTTTGGCCCAGCATACTTCATCTCTGTATGCAAAGTTCCAAGCTTGCATCTATTTTCTGGATAATAATGTTTAATCATAGTTTCATAGCATTTTACAATTACTTCGTCTACAAAATCACCAGACTTTTTCTTGCCAATTACTGGATTGACAAATACTCCATCTCTTGTTGTGATAGATGTTTTTTGCAGCATCTCATGTGCTACATGTGGTGGATTTCTTGTCTGAAAAGCCACAGTTGTTTTCCATCCTGCTTTAGCAAATGCCTCTCGTGTTTGCAAAGGAGTTAATCTATATTTTCTAATTTCAGTCTCTTCAGGTCTTGCAATGTAATCAATTTTACCGCCAACTAGATAGTCTTGCATAGACATTGTCTTTGCAACACCAGGATGTGAAGAATCAGTTGTTCCGTACACTCCCTTTGCAGTCTTTTCTTTATCAAAGGTAAATATCTCCTTTACATGTAATACTGCTATGCCTAATTTCTGATGATTCTGCAGTAATACTTTGCCAGCTTTTTTCATTTTTGCAGCTGTAGATTCATCCACATCAAGGACTATAGGAATTGTCCAAGCCAGACCATTTGATAGTCTGCCTTTTGATATGACATTTTCATAGTCTTTTTTACCCAAGAATCCCTCTAGAGGACTAAAAATTCCATCTGCAATGTTTTCAACATCATTTGCAAGGTCTTCAGAGATTGATATAGAATATAATCCGGATGGATCAGTTTTGGTTATTCTGTTTATCAGTTTTCCTCCATGTGGGTTAACTGAATTATAAGACATGCTAAATTTTCTATTTATGGTCTATATGAAGGCCACACTCTTTGTTCTCTCCTTGTTCCCACCACCAACGTCCTGCTCTCAAGTCTTCTCCAGGTTTAATCGCTCTAGTACATGGCTCACATCCAATACTTGAATAGCCCTTGTCAAGAAGACTGTTGTATGGTAAATTATTTTTCTTGATATAATCTTGAATTTGATCCCAAGTCCAATCTATTATTGGATTAATTTTTAAAATTCCACCATGTCCATTATCTATTTGGAAAATACTAATATCCTTTCTTACTTCAGTCTGATCACGCCTTAATCCAGTAATCCAACCATCTAGTGTAGATAACATTCTATTAATTGGATGTACTTTACGGATTTCACAACATAATTTTCTATTTTCCACACTCTCATAGAAAAGATTCATTCCTTTTTCTCTAACCATGTCTTCAACTTCTTTAGTATCGGGAAACAAAACCTCAATTGTTATGTTGTATTTTTTTCTTACAATATCCATAATGTCATAGGTTTCTTGCGGTAGTCTTCCTGTATCTAATGTAAAGAATCTAAACTTGGGATTAATCTTGAGCATAATATCCATAATTACTGCATCCTCTGCACCAAAACTTGATGCTTTTGCAACTCGTGGATGAAGGTTATCAGATACCCACTGAAGAGCCCCGTTTGTTGTCTTTATTTTTGAATTAAGTTGATCCACTTGTTCTTGGGTAAATCTTTTCATAAATACACTTGAATTGTTTTGTTTTATATTGATTACCCAAATTTATCCTAAATTATAAACAGGCATATTTCAAAAAAGAAGAGATGGAAGATATTTCTTATGTAGTAGTTTTTCCAACAGTTTTCTCTAAAAATAAAATTCCACAATTAATCATAAATATTAAAAAAATTCTAAAGATTCAAAATCAAGAATACAAGTCAATAAAACGTGATGGAGATGTTATTTTAGTAGATGCAAATGATCCTGTGTTTTCATCATCTGCAATCAATTTACTTTTTGGTATTGAAAAGATAGCTATTGCTAGGCAGGTAAAAAATGATTTTCAAAAAGTCGTATCAGAAATTACTACAGTAGGTGGAAACTTGCTCTTAAAGGGAGAAAGATTTCTTGTTAAAGTTGAAGGAACATCAAAAGGATTTTTTACAAAAGACATCGAACTTGCAGCAACATCTAGCATTATAGAAAAAAAAGCTAACATGGGTGCACGCCCTGGAACAGAAGAAAATTTTGATAAATTACTGTACACATATTTAACAAAAAACAATGCATATGTTTGTATTTTTTCAGATAAAGGTCAGGGTGGCATACCGTATCAATCGCAAAATAAAAATGCTATATGCAGTGTTTATGATGAGATTTCAGCAATTTCTTGTTTTGAAACAATAAAACAAGGATTCGATTCAAAAATAATTATCTGTTATAGACAAAAATCAGAATTAATGAATTTGGCCAAAATGATCAATCAAATAATTCCAAGACTAGTAAAACAAAAAGTTGTGCTGGAATTCTTTAATGTTAAAATTAATCAAACAGGAACCAGAAACTATCTAATCTTTGTAAATTCCATATTAGAAATTATGCTTCATGAAGCAAAGTCAAATAAGATAAGTCATGTATCTCTTGCATTATCTCCACTGATATTTTCTACAAATTTTATTGATTATTCAATGAAACGTGTATTTCAAAAAGATGTATTACCAATAATGCCATTAAGCGGTGTAGATACCAAACTTTTTGAAGAAGCCAAAGAGATTGGATTGGAAAAACAAATTTCAAAGTTAGAAAAATTATTTATGATTAATTCAAATAAAATACCAAATTTTTCAAACAAAGACGTAGATTTTGCGCTAAAATCAAAGAAAAGTATCACTGTCAAAATAGGACCAAATAATGTACATGATATCCTTGATTCTCTAGAATAAAATCACTGAGAATTTAAACGGCATTTAAGGATTGGAATCTGTGTTAAAAATCGGTGAGTTCATCTATCCATGGGGAAGTGGTCATTATTCCCGAATGATGAGACTAAATGCAGTGTTGGGTAATCATATAAAAGAAAAATTTGAAGTTCATTTTTCAAGCAAAGAACATGTTTATCAGAGATTGCTAGAAAAATTTCCTAATAATAAAGATCAAATCCACGAGATATTAATGCCAACTCCAATTGATGGAAAGTTTGGACCAAGTGTTTTATTATCACTGCTAAATTTACTGCTGCCAGTTTCAAAAAACCCTCCTCTTGTAAAACAAGTTACAAGTTACTTGAGACAAGAAAGTAAATTATATGATGATGAAAAATTTGATCTGGTAATTAATGATGGCGATATGGGTTCAAATGTTATAGCAAAAAATCGCCAAATTCCAAGTTTGTTCATAACAAATCAGTTTCGACCAAAATTGTATAAATCAAGATCTTATTTTTATCCAGCAGTAGTTTTTGTTTCAAAACAAATTACAAAAGCTTCCAGAATTCTTGTGGCAGATTCCCCCCCTCCATATACTATGTGTGAATACAATCTAAATTTCACAAAAGATGTAAAAGAAAAAGTAACTTATGTTGGTCATTTTACTACTAGTGTCAATATTGAGAAAAAATCAACTTCTGATCTTGAAAAACTCATAGAAAATTCAGAGTTTGGGTACTGGATGAGAACTGGAAATAAATCTACTAATGATGGAACGGGTCAAAGATATGAACAGGTATTTCATCAAAACGAAATGAAAAATGAAAAAAGAATTATTTCTCATGCAAAAAATGATCTAACAATTAATTCTGTTTTAGGAAAAGATGGAAAAAAATACACCATATCTAATGCTTTGGAAAAAAAAATTGATTGGATTCAAATTGATATTGGTTTTCTATCAGAGCAAGAAAAAGAAACTGTCTTGAATTTGAGTAAATATGCCGTAGTAAATGGATCTCATACTGTAATGGGTGAAATTCTTGGAGGAAAGGCAAAACCAATAATTGGTATTCCAATTTATGATGAGCACACAAATAACATCAAATGGGCTGAAGAGAAAAATCTTGGAGTACTAGCAGTTAAAACAAAGCAAGTTATTGAGGCTATTTCAAAAATTAAAGACAATTATAATAAATTTGAAGAGAATTTGGTTGATTTTTCCAAGAATTTTGATCCTAATGGAGCAGAAAACACAGCAAAGATAGCAGCAAATATTCTAGAAGAAAAGAAATAATACTTTATTTTGAAATTTCTCGTTATCTGGCACGCGGGATTTCGATGGGCGAACGGACCGCAAGGGATGACGATAAAATCCGCGTGTCAGATTTTAAATCGATCAAATAATAACGTGGGAACGCTTTTATGGAAAAAATTAAGCCAAATTATTAGTGCCTAACTGTCCAGAATGTACTGCAAGAGAGCGAAAGAAAATTCAAGCAAAATATGAAGCAGAAATTGCAGAAGAGAATAGAGGCAGAGATGATTTATTCAAGTTATTTGATCAAGTGGAAATTCCTATGAAAATGGATTCTGCTACAAAACATTTCATTTGTAAGAGATGTGGACTGTATGCTACACGAGAACAAGTTTCTGACATCAAATACAGACTAAATCAAAAAGAGAAGACACGCGAAGATAAACAAGATGATTATCTGGAATGGTGGCAAAAAAGTAAGAAAGACAAAGAATTAGACTAGAGTTGTTATTTTATGGTAAAAAAGACAGACGGAGAAAAACCAGCTAAGAAAGAAAAAAAATCATCTAAAAAAGATGACATTCCGGATTGGGTTTCTGATGAAATTCAAAATGCAAAGTTTGAGAAACCAGAAGAGCTAAAAAGAGTTGGATATATTCTTGAAATTTATGATTCAGACAATAAAATTGACGCTCAAGTGTATGATCCAGTTGAAGATGGTAGACATATAGTTACATTTGATTTGTCAAAAAAAATTAAAACGTCAGATTTAGAAAAAGGAATAGTCTATGAATTTATTTTTGATCAACACAAAGCACCGTTAAGTAAAAAAGTAGCAGAATATCTCCAAAAAGAAAAAGAGATTGATATGAATGCAATATACCAATTTGAATTAAAAAAAATGGAATTGCTTGATGTAGGATCTAGTGCATCTGTCGATGAAGAATTAGAAGAATAAAGCTAGTTTTTTGTTTTAGAGTTTAATTGTTTTTTAAAAGCTAGACCCAAAATAGGATTGATCAAATATGGAAATGTATTTTTTAGCCATACAGCACCACGAATTATTGAAGGGATTATAATTTCTAATCGTGGGGAATTTGCAGCTCTTAAGATTACTTTTGCGACTGTTTTATCACTAAGAGATAGTGGCGAATATTTTGGCATTTTTTTAAAAGAAGGGTGATCAAAAAAGTCAGTTCGAACCATTATTGGGCTTACAACTGTTATTCCAATACCAGTTCCTTTAAGCTCGTGTTTTAGACCTTCTGAAAAACCCAACATTGCAAACTTTGATGCACAATAAGATGCAATTCCAGGTAAACCAAAACTTGCTGCCACAGAAGCCACATTAATAATATGTCCAGATTTTTTTTCAAGCATTGATGGAAGAAAATTTTTGATACAGTAAATCATACCAAAATAATTTGTTGCCATCTGTGATTCAATTTCTTCAGTTGTTAAATCAAAAACAGAGCCATAAATTGCAAATCCAGCATTATTTACTAAAATATCTAATTTACCATATTTTTCCAAAACAAGTTTTGACATTTTCTCTACTTGTAATTTATCAGAAATATCACATTCACAAATCAGAGTGGATGTATTGAATTTTTTTAGATCATCAGCTATTTGTTCTAATTTTTGTTTTCTTCGTGCAACTAAAATCACATTGGATCCTTTTTTGGCAAATTGGATAGCAGCTTCTTTACCTATTCCAGATGAAGCACCTGTAATTAGTACGACCTTATCTTTGAAATCCATAAATCAAAAAATTCGTTAAAAGATAAAGTGGTTTCTATGATGTTTCCTTCTTTGGGATTTTACTCAAGGCTAGTTTTACCAGTAAAAGCCAAGTTATCAAAATAGGTACATAGTAAGTAGCAATTCTCCAACCAATTACTGCATCCCATGCAACTGTTCCTTGATGGACAGTAAGATTGAATGGATCCAAGTTATTCAGATATGCAATAATACCAAACTCTGCTAATCCAGAACCACCTATTGTAATTGGTAGGTTTCCAATTGCATTTGCACCCATTACAGCCATGATTGAATCAAAAATACCAATCATGTATCCTGTTCCCATTGCAATTATCATAAATGATATTCCATAAAATGACCAAGATGCAAGTGAGAAGAGAAAAGAGATCGTAAAGACTTTTTTTGATTCTGTTGTTCTAAGATTTTGTCTACTCATTCTACAAACTTCTTCCATCCACGAATTAGTCTTTTCAATGTATTTTTCTCCTTTTTCTTTAGCAAATCGTTTAGTTAAACTAACAAAGATCCTTGGAACTTGAAAAGTTCTCCTAGATGATAAAAAGAACAGAACCATCCATAATGAAGTTATAGTAATGCTTATTCCCAAAATTATAGCACCTACGACGTATGCTCCGTTGATCAATGCAAAAATGCCAGCCATAATCGATAACAAACCTCCTGCAAAAACTTCAGTGACTATATCCATTATTGCAATCCAAGTAGATTTTGAAGGTGCAACTCCTTTTTTATGTAAATAATAAATTACAACAAGTTCTGCGCCTACAAACATCGGAGTGGTAAATTTGATAAATTCACTTCCAATTCTAACACCACATAACTTCCAAAAAGAATCAAATTTCCCAAGATATTTGCGTGTAATGTATGCAAATTTTATTCCTTGAAGACCTAGTTTTATCATAATGGCAATTACAGCTGCTACAAATGGAAGAAATCCAATTGCCATTACATCTTCAAATTTTATATCAAATTGAATCGCTATAATGAAAATAGGAATAAGAGTTGCCGGAATAGCAATAATTCTCCAATTCATCGATGATTTTTTTTATAGATTCAAATATGAAAGTTGACTAAATTTCAGTAACAATATTGAATGCCTATATCTAGGCACAGATTTTGAAAAACTCTAAGAAATTAGCTAGTTAGTTGGCGGGTTTTTTGAATTTCTTGTTTGACTTCAGCAAATAATGAATCCAAAAGGTCATAATCTGAAAAGTTTTTTTCTTCTAATAATTTGATAACTAGTTCTTTTAGATGTATCTCTTTTTCATCAATAGATTTCTGAATCACAAATTTCATGTAATGTTACAAGTTATAGATCAGGCGGAATTTTATTTAATTATTGATTGCCATTATGGCATATTTAGAAGAATTGATGTCAAAAGTAACTAGTTTGAAATATAAGCCAAGAAAGAAAATTTAGATAGTATTGAAAACAATTTTTGTAACAGGAACGGCAGGAGCAGGAAAATCTCTTTTAACATCAAAACTATACGAGTATTATACAAGAAATAGTGCATTTGCAGCTGTATTGAATTTGGATCCTGGTGTTAGGAATTTACCCTATACATGCGATATTGATGTTAGAGATTATGTCGATGTTATAGACATAATGCAAAAATATGAACTAGGTCCAAATGGTGCTGTAGTCATGGCAAATGACTTGATTGCTTCTAAAATTGATGAGATTCAAGAACATATTGGTAAAGTGAATCCAGATTATCTAATTGTAGATACACCCGGTCAAATTGAACTGTTTGCATATCGTTCCAGTGGTCGCTTTGTTGTAGAAAATATTTCATCTGAAGAAAAGGCAAGCATATTTCTTTTTGACGGTGCATTAATTACTACACCAGTAAACTTTGTCTCAATTGCTCTTCTTGCAACATCAATAAGATTACGCTTGAATTTGCCAACAATTAACATCATCACTAAAATAGATCTAATAGGTTCTAAACTAAGAGATATTTTAGAATGGTCAAGTAATCTAAAATCATTAGAGAATGCCATTGCCAAAGATGCAGATGGAGAAACATACAGTTTAACTACAAATATTTTACGAGGTTTGAATCTCGGCGGTTTTGCTCAAGGGTTGATTCCAGTTTCTAATGTTACTGGGGAAGGATTAGTAAACTTGGAGGGAGCGCTAAGCAGAATTCTTAACTTGGGTGAAGAGGTAGAAGATTAGTTGGTATCAAATATTACTGTAAGAGCACCGTCTTCTACTGCAAACTTGGGTCCGGGATTTGATGTATTTGGATTAGCAGTTGATGCTTTTTTTGATGAAGTTACTTTAACAAAAAAGAAAAGTGGGGTAAGCATAGTTACTGAAGACGACATTCCAACAAATCCAGACAACAACACAGCAGGATTAGTTGTTAAAAATATGATAAAAAAATTCAAAATTAAAGATGGCATAGAAATTAAAATAAAAAAGGGTGTTCCTGCAGGATTTGGAATGGGAAGTAGTGCAGCTTCAGCAGCAGCTACTGTAATTGCGTTTGATAAGATGTATGAATTGAAATTAGATGAAAACACGCTTGTAGAATTTGCCGGATCTGGAGAAAAGGCTAGTGCCGGTTCTGTTCATTATGATAATGTAGCAGCATCAGTATTAGGAGGATTTGTAATAGTAAGGACAAATCCTCTAAATGTAATCAAGATTGAACCGCCAATGAATCTAAGAATGTGTGTTGCAATTCCAAAACTTAAGGTTCCAAAAAAGAAAACCAAGGTATCACGAGGTGTAATACCTAAGAAAGTCAGCTTAATTGACAGTATTGCAAACTTGTCAAATGCTGCAGCAATTGTTGCAGGATTTATGAAAAAAGATCCCAAATTGATAGGAGATTCCATAAAAGATGTAATTGTAGAGCCTGCAAGACAACACATGATACCAGGATTTGCCAAGGTTAAAGAAAATGCTCTCAAGGCAGGTGCATTTGGTGTAACAATTAGTGGTGCAGGTCCTTCAGTAATTGCATTTTCAAAGAGTTCAGCGGATTTGAAGAAGATAAGTTTAGCAATGTCTAGAGGATTTGCATCAGCAAATACCAAATGTCAAACTGTAATTTGTAAGCCAAGTAAGGGTGCAGTAATAATAAAAAAATAATCTGGAAAGAGAATTTATGAAAAAAGCAGTTATTTTGTTTAGTGGTGGAGTAGATTCAGTTTGTGTAGTTAGTTATCTAAAATCAAAATATGATCTTTATGGAATTTCATTTTCATATGGTCAAAAAGCTAACAGAGAAATTGTTGCAGCAAAAACTTTTGCAAAAAAGCTTGGATTAAAACAGCATAAAATTATCGATATTGATTTTATGAAAGAATTGTATGGAGATTCTAATGTTTTAACTAGTTCAAAGAGGAAAATTCCAAGTGAGTTTGATTATTCCATTGTTGTTCCAATTAGAAATGCAGTATTTCTATCAGTTGCTTCAGCATGGGCGTTTACTCTTAATGCACCATTTGTAGCATATGGTGCACATACAGGTGATAAACACTATCCTGATTGCAGACCAATATTTGCAAAAAAACTAGAATCGGCTTTTAATCAAGGTGAGATTGATGGAATAGATTCAGGATTACGAAAAAATATCAAAATATGGTCACCGTATCGTGAGGGTCTTTCAAAAAGTGATTTGCTAAAAATTGGTTTCAAAACTTTGGGTAATTCCATTTTCAAAACATGGAGTTGTTATTCCAGCAAAAAATATCATTGTGGTAGTTGTGAATCTTGTAATAATAGAAAAATAGCCTTTCAAAAAGCTGGTATTACAGACAAAACAAAATATCTAAAATAGTATATCTAGTATTTGTTATCAAGAATCTTCTTTTTGAAAACAAAATTTCTAATTATAATATACCAAATAAAGAATATTCCACCAACAATTCCCATGAATACATAATTTTGGATTTCTGGAGTTAGTCCTTGTATGGAATTGGTAATTTCTCTTGAAACTAACATTGAAATTGTAATAATAATTCCAAATTCAATTGCATACCATGTCCAGTTAGGCCATGATTCTTTTGGAATGTGGACATTAGGATTAGCTCCCATGGTTTTTGTCTAAAAGATTGATTATTTAATTTTTCAGGAGAACCTAAAGTGATATGTCGGAGGTACGTCGTCTAATCATAGTCATAATGTTCTCTTTTTCCTCCTTATTTTCATAAATTCCTCTATATGCAGATGTGGTAAGTATTGCATCATTTCTAACTCCACGCATTTTCATACAGAAGTGTTCTGCATCAGCTAAAACTACAACCCCCCTTACGCCCTGAGCAAATAACTCATCAGCTATATTTTTGGTTAGTCGTTCTTGAATTTGTAGTCTTTTAGAGTATTTTTCAACTAATCTTACTAGTTTTGAGATTCCAAAAACTCTGCCATTAGGAGAATATGCAATGTGGATTTTTCCAAAAAATGGTAACATGTGGTGTTCACACATTGAATAAAACTGAATATTACGTGCAATAACTACATCAGAATCTTCAGAGAATTGTACTGATAATTCAGAATCAGACTCGTATCCATCAAATATTTCCTGATACATATTTGCAATTCTTTCAGGAGTATCTTTAAGACCCTCACGAGTAGGATCCTCACCAATTTCTATAATTAATTCTCTAACAAGTTTTTTTACACGTTCTTTATCCATTGATGTTTTCACAGATTTTTTCTAGTATTTGAATCTAATCTGATTTCTAGGCAGGTAGTAAGATTATGGTGCTCCAATGAATTTATGAAGTTGAGGTACAACTTTGACATCAATGTAATGTGGATAAACTATGTCATACAAATTTAGCAATAGATCTAATGAAGGCTCTGCAATACCATATGTTGGTTGTATAATGAATCCATCAATGTCTTGCTTTGAAATAATATGAAAAATTTTATCAACCAAATCTTTGAAATCTTTTAATTTAGTTTTGGAGCTTACAACTATTTTGATATATGTGGTTTTTTTAGATGCAACAGATGATTGAAGACATTTCATTGCATTATAAATTAATCTTTCATAATGTTTAGAATCTACAAAATCAGAATCTTTTGTCTTAAATTCTATTTTAACAATATCAATAAATGGTAATACGTGATTGAATCTGTCAGAATCAAAGCATGACGACTCTAGATAGGTTGGAATTTTTTTAGTTTGAATATATTTTGCAAGTTCAGCTACTGCATCATGTTGAATTAATGGATCACCACCTGTAAAATTTACTTTATATGTTTGATTTTTGAGATTGGAGTCTATTAGTTTACACGCGTCCTCAATTGTGTATTCTTTTCCAGAATCAAGTGGGAGTGATTCTTTGGTATCACAATAAAAACAAGTAAATGGACAACCAGCTAATCTAACAAAAAGCGTTTTTGTACCATAAAGAATTCCTTCGCCTTCAACTGATGTAAATATCTCAAATAATCTAACTTTCAAGTAATTGTGGTAATTTTTTTCATTATTTATTCAATGAGTTTTGGTTAGTGCATTACAGGTTCTTTTGCATAGAATAAACCAGAAATAAAGAAAACTACTCCCAAAATCCCAATTAAGCTCCCCACAAATTCTACTGTGTTTTGCATTTCACCTTGTAATGGAGCCAATAACCATGCTATCAAAGCACCAACTACGATCATTGGAATTCCTACACCAACAGTAATTGCTTTAGAAGCCATGCTCAATTCTGTTTAGAAAATGTATATGAAGTTTATGATAAGTAAGATGATTAATCTCGAAATTGTTCTAGTAATGTTGCTAATGATCGTAATAATTCATTTGCAGTTTCAAATTCACCTTGAGATAAGTGGTGTTTAATGGTTTGAAGTATTGTTTTAGCATCTTCTAGATCAGTTTGACTTAATTTATCAGAGTTAGATAATTTGAGTAATATTTTTTCAATTTGCATAACTCTAGATTCTAGTCGATCATTTTTTGTTAATTCAAATTGTTCTTTAATTGATATGATTTCTCTTATTTGTTTGATTATCTCATGTGGGTTTGTTGCTGAGGAGAGATCTTCTCTAGCAGTTTCAAGTTTTTGAATAATATCTGCAGATAAGCCTTTACTCTTTGCATTTTCAATTAATCTATCCAGTTGTTCTAAGTATTTTTGGGCATATTCTTTAGCACGGGATTGCTCTTGTTGAGATGCATAGCTACGAATTTCGTTATTGAAATCTACAGTAATTTGTTTAATTTTACTAATTGTTTGTAGTGCATCATCAAATTGCCTATCTATGATCTGCTTTTTTGCTATTACAAAGAGATTGTCTAGTTCAGAAAAGTCAACTGATGTATTGTATTTTTTAGCAATTGTCTTGAGATTATCAACATAGTTTTGCATTCTAAGAAGATCAGCAGACGGATCTTCTGCTGTAGCTTTAAGAGTAGCCATTTCTACTTGGGAAGATTGATTGATTGATAATTGTTGAGACACTTCTTTGAATATTCTCATTGCCGAAAGAAAATGTTGTTTTGCTAATTCAATTTTATTATTTCTAAGAGATTCTTCCAAGGCCTTAATTTGTTGTGCACCATCTTTGAAAAGTTGTTTTGTTTTATCTGATGAGTCTTGGTTTATCTGATTTTCCAGTTGTTTCTGGGCATGTTTTGCAATTTTTAGAAGAATTGACGGATCAGTTTGAGCTTGAGCAGTATTAGTCATACCACCTAGAATCATACTAGATACTAAAATCAGCAATACAAATGAGGTTATTTTTTTCATTTCTCTTCCTCCAAATCTTTTTTAAGTTTTACTAAATTTTGTAAATCTTTTTTATCAATTTCTATAACTCCTAATCTTTCTAATCTTTTTACAGCTCTCCACATAGTAGTTCTTGGTTGAAGAAATTTCTTTCTTAATTCACTTTCAAGTACTTGACCTCCATTATTAGAAATAAATTTTACAATCTCTTTATCATCTTCACGCATTTCAGGTCTAAAACTGAATATAGTTTCTGTGTCAATAGATTTTGTTTCAATTTGTTTTTCAGAAATAGATTCTGTTTGTATAATTGATGGTAAGGATTTTTGTTGCTTTCTTTTTAGCATTAATACTCCACCTATTACTGCAGCTATAATTGTGCCAACAATAACTACAACATTAACATAATTAAATAATGATTCATCTGAAATTGTTGGTTTGGAAGTTGTATTTATTGGTGCACCAAAGATGTAGTTTATTTCAGATAATCCAGTAGTAAGATCGAGTTTTGTTTGCTCATCTACTATTTCCATATTGTTTGGTAAACCACTTATTCCAACTATGACTGAATTTTTTGGCATTAGTAATGTGTAATCGGATGGCGAATCAAATGAGAATGTCCAAACTCGTCCTTCTTTTGAAATTAAATCATGAATATCATAATCAATTATAATACTTGATGAACCAAATGTGTCAATTATTGCTTTGTCTTCAACTATTTCTTCAAATAACAAAAATCCAGCATCTCCTACTGCAACAAAATTATCTATTGATTTACCAAACAAATCAAGCTCAAAATCAGGTTCTAATGGATCCACGTCTATCTGTGTAGATACATGTGTGGATCCATCCGAATAAATGACAAGTTCAAGAGTTCGAGTAGAGCTGAATGAAGTCTGAAGAGGCATCACTACTGCCACAATAATTAAGCCAGCAAGTATCAAAGGTGCCTTAACCATTGTTTCGAGAATACCATCAGTCCTTACAAAAAGCATTCCATCTTCTCGAATAGACTCTTCTCTATGAACAGGTATGAGTTCTGGGTTCATGGCTAGTACCTCAAATTCATGCTTTCGACAAGTTCCTGGAATCTCTTGAATTCCTGGAAAAATTGTAGTCCCTTTTCAGTAATTAAGAAGACCCTATTCCTGTCGTTTTTGACTGACTCGATCAAGCCTGCTTCTACCAGTTTCTCACATTTGTCTAGTACTGCATAGTGAGATAGGTTGGCTTTGCGAGAGATTGCAGATACAATGACTCCAGTACGACCACCATCGGCAGTTACGTCTAAGATATCACCCATTATGCCCATTTCGGACCTGTATTGTTGTTTTGACATGTGTTAGTATAGGATTAATTGGTTAATGAGGGACATTTTGAAACTTTAAAGCGGAACGTATGACGGAACGGGTATTTCATCTCTTAAAATTAATAATTTTAGCAAAAATTACTGCGGTAAGAGAAAATCTCAAATTTTTATTATGCCTAAAATTTTCACATAAAAATCAAATTTTTTAAAAGCTCAAGAAAAAATTATTTTTTGAGAAGTTTTTGATGATTTTTGATTGATTTTAGCTAGTTTTGATATATAAAGAACAGATGGTGAAACATTAGCTGAGCACATCGAATTCATAAGATCCATGTCAAAATAGTACTTTTTGAAGATAACCTACCAGAGAAAAATTTTGGGGGATTACAAAAAATTGGGAATAGCGTTGAATATTGACAGTGTGAACTTGGTTTAGGGGTATCTAAGAATTCTCATACGCAATACAAAGAACAATTGACGAAGAAATTAGTTACAGAATCATATTTTCTAGAAATATAACAGAAATGTAGACAAAGGTTGGGTTATTTGATTAATTTTAGTCTAAAAAGTCCTGATACAGATTAGCATCATATTGTTTCATATTGGACAACTAATAGTAAACTTGGAGAATTTTTTTATAATTCTAATAGAGTTTAGAAATTCAATTTTTGGTGGTATAGCCACCATTTTTCTTTTCAATGATCAAAAAATCAGTCACTAGGTCAGCTTTGAGATTCATAATAACTTTTTATTCCCATTTTGAAAAGAGATCATAAAATGTTTGATAAATTCAAAAAGGAAGAAGGTGAAGAGATGACTGAAGAAAGAACTGTCGATGAAAATGCGAATATGAAATCTAGAGAGACATCATTTAATGAAACAGCAGGAGAAATTGGAATTGTAGAATTAATGGATAAACGCGCCAAATTAGAAGAAGCTATTGACTATGTAGGTTTAATGATAAAAAATTTAAAAGATAAGAGAACTGTTTTAGAAAAAGATATTGAAGAAGAATCTGTAGATATTAAAAATCTAAAAGAAAAATTAGAGAAAGTGAGTCAGTACATTGAAGAGGAAAATAGAGGAATTAAAGAGCTGGCTCATAAGAGACAACAAGTTGAAAATGAGGCAGATGAGGTAGGCTCGCTTATCAATGATTTAAGAGATAGATTATCTGGAATTGATAGAATAATCGATAATGAAGGTAATAGAATTAAGAAAATTAAAGAATCCAGAGAATCTCTAGAAAGTTAAGATTTAGAATTTTAAGTATCAGAAAAATTTACTTTTAGAAGTACTAGTGTTTGTAGGCATTGAGGGAAATCTATCTCCAATTGAACTTTCAGCTACAGCTGCTGCCTCCTGTAGAATTTTCTCAGATTCAGAATTGGTTGTTTCATCCATTCCAAATGTAACATCATTTGAGAAGCTATCAGTCATAAATCCACCCAGCATTTGTGCCATCTGATTAATTTCTTGGTCAGCACTTGGCATGAACTTTACAAGAGATGATTTAAGATTCTTCATCAAACCTATTGTAGGCATGATAGTAACTACAGTATCTCCAAGATCATGATAAGTTGTTAATCTTAATTCAATTTGTTCTAATGCTATTCTTGCATTACCTAAAATTTTTGTAGTTTTTCTTACCTCTACTAATTCTTTGGATAAAATTCTACTTGTACTCACATCGTGTGACTGAGTTGCTTCAACTATTCTTTTGAAAAGTTTACTGTCTCTTTCATTTAATTTTACAATCATTGAATCAAGTTTGGTAATTTGTGTTTGTAATTTTTTAATTCCATTTTGGATTTTAGGTTTTAATGCTCCTTTCGGATTAAATGTGTCGTTGATTTTATCGGTAATCCCTGATTTTTGTTGTTTATTCCATTTATTTTGTAAATCTGACAATGAGTTTGATCTAGGGATTTGTACTTAATTTCAAGTGTAAACATTGCTTAACAGTAAATAAAATATTACTAACAAGATATCTTTCTAGAGATTTAGGATTGATATTCTTTGTGGATGGATTTTTTGTATGTGATTTGGAATCACAGAGTTGTTATTTAGCGACTCTCCGCATAGGGGACATTTTACCATTCTACGTTTGTGTGGATAAAAAAATTGTATTTAAATATTTTTTTTAAGCCTAAATTCAGAAAATCTACCCGATTTTGTATGTCAAATCTTTTTAAGTATAAGATGAAAATGAATTTCTGAATTTATGGCTCAAAGTGTTAGTTCTAGTGATAGATGTCAACGTTGTAACAAGGGAGCAATTTTGACTGATTCTAGTACTGGGGAGATGTTTTGCTCCAAGTGTGGTTTTGTTGCTACAGATAGAGTAGAACAAGAAGGACCAGAATGGAGAGCATTTTCTAAAGAAGAGGGAGATAATAGAACTAGGACAGGTACGCCAACTTCTTTGGCTATGCACGATATGGGACTGGCCACAATAATTAATCCTCAAAATAAGGATGCTACTGGAAAACCACTCACTGCATCAATGAAGAGCACAATTGAGAGGTTAAGGACATGGGACAATAGAAGTCAAGTTCATGAGCCGGTTGATAGAAATTTTAGACAGGCATTTAGCGAATTAGATAGGCTAAAAACGAAACTTGCATTGTCTGATGCTGTTATTGAAAAGACAGCCTATATTTACAGAAAAGCACTTGACAAAGGGCTTGTCAGAGGGCGTTCAATTCCAGGTCTTATAGCAGCATCTCTTTATGCCGCATGTCGAAATACTGAAACTCCTAGAACGTTAACAGATGTTGCAAATGGAATTAACATCAAGCGAAAAGACATTGCAAGATGTTACAGATTATTATTAAGAGAATTAGATCTGAAAATGCCAGTTGTGAATCCTATTAAATGCATCTCAAGAATATCCAGTATTGCAGAATTATCAGAAAAAACAAAAAGAAAGGCAGTCGAGATTTTAGATCAGACTACTAAAATTGAACTTTCTGCAGGAAAAGATCCAATGGGATTAGCTGCTGCAGCATTATACCTGTCTTGTGTAATAAATGGTGAAAATAAAACTCAAAAAGATATAGCAGTTGCTGCAGGAGTTACAGAAGTAACTATCAGAAATAGATACAAGGGTCTGAAAGAAGCTTTGGAGTTATGATTAGAAATTTATTTTTATAATAGAATTAATAATTTAGCTTAAATGAATAAAAAAATAATCATCATTCCTATAGTGTTGATAATAGTTGTAATAGGATTATTGTTTAATCAGAATGATACAGAAAATAGCAATGTAGTTTTTCATGTTACTTTGGCAGATCCTGATTTATACAAAAATGGAATTTATTCTAATACATTTACTGTAAATAAAGGAAATTATCTTTTTAGATTTGTTCCCAATGGTGACAGTCCCCAATCTCTAACTATTTTATTAAAAGGAGAAGACTATGATTTTTCTGAAAATTTCAAGTTGAGAGGAATTCTACATCAAACAGGAATATCAGAGTATTACACTTGGGATTATGATGGACAAAAAGCAATTTCAATTCCAGCTCAACAGGTAGTAGCCATTGAAATTAATCCAAATGGAAATGAATTAGGCCCAGTATCTGTGGATATTATTGAAAATTGAAAAGGCGTTTACCCCTTTACTGCAGAACTATGAGAGATTTCCTCTCGTGGTCAGGTCGTTAAAACGTCTGATTACCTTTTTCGTTCTGCGGGGTAACGCCGCTTTAGTCGATAGGAATTATATCCTTCGGCATTATTTATTATAGTTACTTCAACTATTTAAGAATTAGTATGAAAAATTATAATGTTTTGTAGGGTTTTATGAAAAATTTTATGCGTCTAGTTAATTCGAAGATTTAGAAAAAAATCATATCAAAATAATTAGAAAATTAAAGAATTCAACATAGATAATGTGAAAGAAAATGATGTTGTATGATATTTTGATTTGGTATTTAATGTTGATAATGACTCGATGAAAATTCTGGAAAACAAATTGGGTTTTGAAGAATGATTTATGAAATGATAAAATTATTTTCAAATTATAGAATTCAGCCATGAATATGAAAAATAAATTCTCACATTATTAGTTTAAAGAGCTATAAATTACGAAATTTATTGAAAAAAACGTTGAAGCTGTCTGGAAAAGTTGCAATTGTAACTGGTGGAAGTAGAGGTATTGGATTTGCAACTGCAAAAATTTTTGCTGAAAACGGTGCAAATGTAGTCATAACAGCAAAAGATTCAAAGAGATTAGAAAATGCAGTTAGTCAGCTTTCAAATACAATAGGAATAACAGCTGATATTAGAAATGAAAATGATGTTAAAAAAGTTGTAGAACAAACTATTGAGAAATTTGGTAAATTAGATATCCTAGTAAATAATGCAGGAATTTTTCCAACGATAAAACAATTACATGAAATTGTTGAGTCCGAATGGAATGATGTTTTAGATGTGAATCTTACAGGACAATTTAGATTTACAAAAGCAGCAATACCTCATTTACAAAAAACATCAGGATCAATAATCAATATTTCATCAGATGCGGGATTAAAAGCATATCAAGGATTTAATGCAGATGCATATTCTGCAGCAAAAGCCGGATTAATTATTCTTACAAAATGTTGGGCGTTAGAATATGCAAAATACAAAATTCGAGTTAATTGTATTTGTCCCGGTGTGGTTGATACAGATATGACAAAACCATTTTTAAAAACTGAAAAAGATAGGGAATTTATGAATGATGAACACCCCCTAGGCAGAATTGGTCAACCAGAAGAAATAGCGAAAGCAGTTTTGTATTTTGCTTCTGATGATGCTGCCTGGACAACAGGGGCAATACTTACAGTTGATGGTGGAGAATCAATCAAGTAAATTCACAGGGATTTAATACTGCTCAAAGAATACTGAGAATAATGACAGATAGGAAGAAAAAGGTCAAATTAATTATTCTATTAGGAATAATTTGGGTAGTCATTACATTGCCATTACCTTGGATAGTCAATAATCCACAAGTATCAGAATCTCAATTTAATATCATACTTGCAATTATCGGAATAATGTCAATTCCATTTATTGTCCTAGGAGTCGTCTGGACATTAAAACCAGAGTTAACTACCTAGGTAATTACCAATGAAAAATATTCCAGTTTTAGACAAAATGCCAGAATTAGATGTGGCTATTGAGGCTGTATATGAAGCAGGAAAGACAATTTTAAAAATATACGAAGGCAAATATGAGACATTCACTAAAAGTGACAATTCGCCAATTACAGAAGCTGATCTAAAAAGTAATGAAATCATTAAGGCTATTCTATCAAAAACAAATTATAAAATTTTATCTGAAGAAGATAAAGATGATCAGAGGAGATTATCAGAGGAGATTATTTGGATAGTTGATCCTCTTGATGGCACTTCTGATTTTATAGACAAAACTGGAGAATTTACTGTAATGATTGCACTGATAAAAAATAAAAAACCAATCATAGGTGTTATTGGTTGGCCTACAGAAAAAACTATTTTTGCAGCACAAAAAGGCTGTGGTGCTTTTAGATTTTCAAAAGGCAAATGGGAGGAAATATCAGTTACAAAAGTTTCAGAACTTTCAAAATGTAAAGCAGTTGGTTCAAGACATCATCTTTCAGAAAAAGAAAAAATATTTATCAAAAAATTAGGGATTAAAAATTTTACTAGTATAGGAAGTTCACTAAAAGTAGGGAAGATTAGTTCAGGAGAAGCAGAAGCATACATTACTACAACAAATAAGATGAAAGAATGGGATTCAGCTGCATCATATTGTTTAATTTCTGAAGCAGGTGGAAAAATGACTGATATGTCCGGTAATGACATTACATACAATAACAAAATAGTAAATCACCAAAATGGAATTTTAGTAACTAATGGATTGATTCATGATAAAATAGTTAAAGAATTTAAAAAACTAGATTAGGTTTCTTTTCTTAAGAAATTCCTTTACCTTTTGTGCACTATCTGTTAATGACTCGTGTTCTGTATCAATTAGCAAGTTTGGATTCTGTGGAGCCTCATATGGATCGTCAATTCCTGTAAATCCTTTGATCTCGCCTCTTCTTGCCTTGGCATACATTCCCTTAACATCTCTTTGCTCACATTTGTCAATTGAGCATTTGACGTAACATTCAGCAAACTGGTCACCTGAATTGATGATCTCTCTTGCATTGTCTCTGTTTTCCTTGTATGGGGAAACAAGAGATACTGCAGATGGAACTCCATGCTTTAGTAATAATTTTGCCAGATGAGCTACTCTTTTGTTATGCTCATCTCTTCCTGCCTTGGTAAAGTCTTTTGGTGAAAACCACTCTCTTAGCTCATCTCCATCAAGCATTGCTAGATTTGGAATGTCTTTTTGTAGCTCTTTGACAATTGTAGTCTTACCTGAACATGGCAGACCAGTCATCCATAAAACAAAAGGCTTCATAATTGGAAATTTCTAAAATAGGTCTTAAAGAGCTTACGTTAGAAACCAAGGACGTTTCTCAAGATACTCAATTTCTTTGATCATCTCTTGCATCTTTGTTGTAATTGCCATGACAGAACGAAACTGCTCAAACATCTCCATCTCTTCTTCTTTTGATATTACTTCGCTTTCTGCCTTATCAAAGAATTGTTCCTCTTTTGACATGTGGTCCATAAGATAAATTGAATATGTTCTAAGAAATCTTGCTACAGGCTCTCTTGCATCTTCTCCGTTCTTCCAACGTATCAGATGCGTTGATATGTTTTTTGCAATCCTTCGCGAAAACTCGTGCTCTATCATCAAATTTTTTATCTCTTCTTTTAGATGATCATAGCTTGCTACACATGGAAAATACGAGTCTTCCTCTCTTGAATAATGGATAGAGTCTAGGAATTCTGCAATTATTAAATTTATTTTTTCAATATCACCAAGTGGAATGTCCTTTCCGTCATAGAGATCCTTGTAGCACTTTATGATTATTTTTTCTAGACGTTTGATCTGCTTGTGGTCTTCCCGTAAAGAGTCAGTTGCACTCAATGATATCAAATTGTTTATGATGATTTAATGTGTATCTAGTTTACAAAATCGTTTTTGGAACAAAATATTTCTCATGGATGGTTTTCATGATTAAGTAAAAAAGCTAAAAATCTACAAGAAATAGATCAAAAAGGAAAAGATGAGAATTAAGACTTTAATTTTTCATTAATAGTTTGGATATATTTTTGATTATATTCGGTAAATAATCGAATTTTATCTTGTGCTAGAGCCATAGCACCGGGCCTACTATTGATGTGTTTATTCGCTATTTGTTGTTCTTTTAACAATTTTTTCAAATCATCTTTGGTTTGTGATTCAAGTTCATTAATCAAGTTTTGAAATTCATTTTCTAGTAATTTCTTTGTATCAGGAATGGCAGGCGGAATTGCTCCTATGATTTCTTTTGTAGTAATTCTTCCAAATACTTTTTTGTTTAGTTCAGTCAATAATCAAAATTCCTTTTGGTGTTATAAATTCAATTTGGCTTGTTGTAATTACTATATTTTTGGTTGTTGGAAATTTGATATTTTTGTTTGGCATAAATTGATTAAAAATTTCCTTTAATAGTTGTTCAGTGAAAAATAACCGGTTCATATCTAATTCATATTATATAATAAAACATTATAAGAAATCAATCCTAGTAATAATATGGCAATTCCAGATGACATTCAGGAATACGTTGAAAAAAATATCAAATTAATGATTTCTCAGACTGAGACATATCTTCCCATTATCAAAATAGTATTTCCTTATTCAAAAAATTTAGCAGATGGAATTTTTAATCTAATTGTAGGTGGTGCATTATCTGTTTTTATTAATCAATATGCAATAAGGATGAAATATCCAACAGCTGAAGATTTTTCAGAGTTTGCAAAAATAGCTTACAGATATAGAGATAAGATAGATCAGTTCTTCAAATAATTACTAGAATGCAAAAAGAGTATTGAATTCTAAATGGTTTTTTCTTATCACGTCATTAAATTTGAAACCATCTCATTTTTACAAGGTACACATTGGTCCCAATCAGTAGGAGATAAAGGGATTCTATATAGATCTCTTAAGGATCCTTATTCTAAGTTAATAATTCAATCATCAAATAACTCAGAAAAACTATTTCATGTTCCTAAAGATAGAACAGTAATTGTTGTAAACAAAGTTGTTCACTTTCTAGGCGAATTAGTCTAAAACTTAACTAACGAGTAATTAGTAATCAAAGTATACAAACAATAATTCCTTACAGTTGATTAACCATTTATTATAGAGCCATTAGCGATTTTCCTCCCAATTAATGTACCAATAGATAGCCCTGTGTTTGCTACTAGATTAACAACTAGAGTACCATAATGATGATTATCTAAGAGATTACTAGGGTCAAGCGCAAATGACGACATGGTAGTAAGTGAACCACAAAAGCCGATTGCAGTTAAGAGTGAATATCTTCCATCAAGATTCCATTGTTCTGATAAAATGATAAGTATTTCAAGGATAAATGCTCCAATAACATTAACAAACAAAACATTGAGAGGTAAAGTATTGAACAATAATGGAGATTCTGTGATTTTATATCTTAGAAAGCCTCAAGTACAGATCCTATTTGCAAAAAATACAAATTCCAAACCTTTCATTATTTACTTCTAATTTTTGTATTACTAGAGATTATTAGTGTTATTTAGTCATGATTTTTTATTCATATTAAGGCTAATGTCATACTATTTTGAACATAAAACTGAGGATTTTTATAGGTTCAATAGTTTGGGCAGAATGAATGACGCTTAAACTACAATGTCAAGATTATGGGTTTGAATGTGACTTTGTTTTAAATGGAGCAAAGAATATTGCATTGCTCGAAAAACTAAGAATGCATTTTGCAGAAGAGCATGGAATTGAGTATACAACTGAGGCAATCACTCAGATGATTGTTAATCGTGGTCACTCTTTAGAGTCTATTAGAAAAGAATAGTTTGTTTTATCATATTTTTCATTTTTTAATATAACATTATCATATTGAGTTAATTTTTTGTATATGAATATGATTATTAGTGATAATTGAGAAATAAAGTTATTTAAAGAAATCAAACTCTTGATCTCTTTTTTGTTTAGGTAGATCTTCCATTACAGCTTGTACTACTTCATTGTGATTATATGTGAGATGTCGTAAGAACTTTGCAGATTCATCAGTCCTTTTCTTTGCATCTGCAAATAACATTTCAGGACTACTTAGCTCATTCATCATGGTGTTACATTCTTTGCATGGCTCAAAATCAAGATAAAGTTTCATAATTTGTAGGATCCTTCTTAGTATTTAGACTATTTTATGGATTGAATCATAGGTGTCTCTTTTTTCCTAGGCTTTACCTTATCAATGGAGTCAAGTAGATCTTGCTGTGTTATTTTGATGTCTTTGATATTTTCTGATTTTGTGTTAACATATCTTTTCAATGCAAGAATGGCGGCTCTGTTTGTTATAGCAGCCATCTCAGCGCCACTAAATCCGTTTGTTAATTCAACAATTTTTGTTATGTTAACATCATTTGCTAGTGGTTTCTTTTTGGAATGAATCCTGAATATTTGTTCTCTGCCTTTAGAATCTGGATTTGGAATCTCAATAATTCTATCAAATCTGCCAGGTCTAAGTAATGCCTCATCAACAATATCAAGTCTATTTGTAGCACCAATTATCAAGACATTATGTAGTTCTTCTAGTCCATCAATTTCAGTAAGAATTTGAGAGACAACATTTCCTGTTACATGTGAACCTGAATCACCACTACCTCTTCTTGGTACAAGTGCGTCTACTTCATCAAGGAATATTATACATGGTGCTACCTGACGAGCTTTTCTAAAAATTTCTCTTACTCCCTTTTCAGATTCACCTACCCATTTTGAGAGTAACTCCGGACCTTTAATGCTGATAAAGTTAGAATTAGTCATTGTTGCCAATGCTTTTGCAATCATTGTTTTTCCAGTTCCTGGTGGACCGTGGAGTAATATTCCCTTTGGTGCTTCTACATCAACATATTCAAAAGCTTCTTTGTGTTTAATTGGCCATTCCACAGCTTCACATAACTCTTCTTTTAATTCATCAAGACCGCCTACATCATTCCAGTCAACATTTGGAATTTGTACTTGGACTTCTCGTAATGCACTTGGTCTTACTTCTTTTAGTGCATCTCTAAAGTCATCACTTGTAATCTTAATTTTTTGAAGAATTTCTGTAGAAACTTTTTCTTCACTAAGATTAATTTCAGGTAAAATTCTTCGTAAAGATCGCATTGCTGCTTCTTTGGATAGTATTTCAAGATCAGCTCCTACAAATCCATGTGTTACTTTTGCAATTTGTTTGAGATCTACTTTTTCATCAATTGGCATTCCACGTGTATGAATTGAGAGGATGTCATATCTTCCCTCATCATCTGGAATTCCAATTTCAATTTCTCTATCAAATCTACCTGGTCTTCTAAGAGCAGGATCAATTGAGTCTGGTCTGTTAGTAGCTGCAATCACTACAACTTTACCCCTACTTTTCATACCATCCATTAATGTCAAAAGTTGCGAAACAATTCTTTTTTCAACTTCTCCAGAAACCTCATCTCGTTTTGGGGCAATTGAATCAATTTCATCAATGAATATAATACTTGGGGAATTTTCTTCTGCTTGTTTGAAAATCTCTCTAATTCTTTCCTCACTTTCTCCATAATATTTTCCCATAATTTCAGGCCCGCTAAGTGAAATAAAGTGAGCACTAGTCTCACCAGCAACTGCTTTTGCTAATAGAGTTTTTCCTGTTCCTGGCGGACCGTATAATAACACGCCTTTTGGTGCTTCTACGCCTATTTTCTCAAATAATTCTGGATGTCTCATGGGCAATTCTACCATCTCACGAATTTTTTGAACTTCGTTTTTCAAACCTCCTAATTCATCATATGTAATTCGTGGAATAGTTGAATCAACTGCTTTTGTCATAGAACCAAGCTTGAAAATTGTACTTTCAGTTACAATTACTGGTTTTGATGGTTTTGTATTGGTTATGACAAATTGTATTTTTCCACCCATTTGGGTTGGTAGTTGGATTGAATCATGAACAGTAAAAACATAATTTTGGAAATTTGTAATCATGACATCGTGTAATTGTTCTTCATCAATAGATAATTTTTCAGTTTGAGATAAAGTAATTTGTTCAGCATCAGCAGCTTCTACTGATTTTATAGAAATGTTATCGCCAATTCCAGCTCCAATATTTTGTCTAGTCATTCCATCAATTTTAATAATACCAGTACCGTATTCTTCAGGAGAACCAGGCCAAAGTTTTACATGTGTTTTTTTGTTGTGTGTTAATTCTAAAATTTGACCTGATTTCCATTTAGTATCTTCAATTATTTTAGGATCAACTATAGCTCTTCCTCTTCCAACATGCTGTTGTGGAATTTCAATTACTTTTAAAATAATTTCATTCATTTTTTCTCCATAAAAATTGTGGGGTTTATTCAACCTCCACCTTTTTGCCTTTTGGCTTCTCATCTTCAATTAACTTGAAGACTAGTTCAAGAATTCCATTTTTATAAGAAGCTTTTGCAGAGTTTTCATCAACTTTGTGTTTGATTGGAACTTTTACGTGATATTTCTTTTCATCGTGTTCTGCAGAAATATCTACAAATTTGTCTTGCACGAGAATTTTAACATCTGTTTTTTCAACTCCTGGTATCTCAGCTACAAGTTTTACCAGTTTTTCTTTTTCATCTACAATTACATCTACAATTGGTTCTCTGGTATCAGTTGATGGAAGTAATTCTGGTTTTACATTTCCATACTCTTTTACAATAGGTTTTCCGTTAGGACCAACAGTCATTGTATAGCCATAATAAAATGGACTGAAGTTGGAACCTTCTCCCTTGAACTCTTCAACTATGTCATCTATATCAAAAAAAGAGCTTGACATTTTCTTGAAGACTTTATCAAATTCATCATCAAATATTGTCATATTTATCTGCTATTTGTAATGTATATTACATTATATAAATATTATGGATATTTATGTAATTTCTTACATAATGCTATTATAACTGACATCATATAACTATGTTTGATGAAGATTACTATGTCTATTCCTGAAATAGTCAGGGAAATTGTCACTAGAAATCGTTCAATTTATGATTGTATGAAAATGGATTTAGTTAACTATACAGCGCTAGCCGTAAAGATTCAGCCAGAAATTGAAAAGGTCTTAGGAAGTTCTGTGAATCTCAATACAATTGTAGTTGCCATAAAACGATATGCCGATTCATTTGAAATCAAAGAGAATATCAAAGAAGAATCTGTTTTGAAAAATGCAAGACTTGTATTAACTGATGGAATGATGGATATTAAATTTTCAAAAAAAGATTCTGCAGAGATGGATCCTACATCAATTTTAGATAAATTTTCAAAAATTACTAGCAATTATGAATTTTTTAGATTATCTGATTCATTTAGATTCTTTACAGAAGATATGGAAAGTATTAGACAAATCTTTGAAAATATACCAGATAGGGAAAATATGTTTAGTACAGGTCTTGCAAAGATTAGAATTTCAATTCCAGCAAACCAGAATCAATCAGATGTAGTATCTTATGTTGCAGAGATTTTACATGATAATGGAATAGAACTTGTAAATGCGTTTTTCAGCCAAGACAGTATAATCATAATTCTAAATGAGAGAGATGCTTCTAGAGCATATGAAATACTTCATTCTGATATAGTCAGAATTGGATAAATTCTGAAATTATTTATGATGTATTGAGAAAGTTGATCTCATAGGATATATTCAGTAATTTTAGAGTATGATGTAATTGGCCAGAAATAAGAAAAAGATAGTCATTTTAGGAGGAGGGTTTGCGGGAGTAGAATGTGCCAGACAATTAGAGTCGTATTTTGGAAATAATTCTGAAATTGAGTTGGTAATGATAAGTGAAGATAATTTTCTATTATTTACTCCAATGTTACCTCAGGTAGCATCAGGTATGATTGAAACAAGGCATATTGTAATGCCTATTAGATCAATTTGTAAAAAGACAAAATTTTATGAGGGCAGAATAAAAAATGTGGATCCTTTTGGAAAACTTGTAACATTATGGGGTACTAGTGAAAAAAGAGGTTTTTCAATTCATTATGATTATTTGGTAGTTGCATTAGGTAGTGAAACCAACTTTTTTGGAATGGCAGATGTTGAAAAAAATGCTTACACAATGAAGACCCTCAATGATGCAGTAATGCTAAGAAATAGAGTAATAGATGTGCTTGAGCAAGCTGAGAATGAAACAGACCCTATTCTCCGAAATAGTTTTTTGACATTTGTTGTAGTAGGGGGAGGATTTGCAGGAATTGAAACTGCAGGAGAGTTGATGGATTTTCTACTAGATGCAAGAAAACATTATCCTACAATTCGCAAAGGTAATATTCGTGTAATAGTTTTAGAAGCTCTTCCAATGATTCTTCCTGGCTTTAATGAAAAGTTAGCTGAATTTGCAAAAGAAAAGATGATAGAGCGAGGTATTGATATCAGACTAAGAACTGCGGTTACAAGTTTTGATGGAACAGAAGTCACTATAAAATCATTAGATGAGAATCCAAAAGATCCGATGGATGAATCAAAGGTAGATGTAATCAGAACTAAAACATTAATTTGGACTGCAGGTGTTACACCTGTTAATACAATTAAAAGATCACTGCTCAAAACTAATAAAGGTAAAGTTATTGTAAATGATTTTCTTGAAGTTCCAGAATTTCCTGGAGTTTTTACAATTGGTGATTGTGCGTTGTTTATGGATCCTAAAACAAATAGACCGTTTGCACCTACTGCACAACTTGCAGAAGCACAAGCTAAAATTGCAGCTCATAATCTTCATGCCTTAATTAAAAATTTAGAGAAGAAAAAATTTGAGTATCGTTCCAAGGGACAAATGGCAATAATTGGAAAAAGAACTGGTATCGCAACATTTTTGGGAATGAATATCTCTGGATTCTTAGCTTGGCTTATTTGGAGAAATGTCTACCTTTCAAAAATTGCATTGCCTGATAAAAAAATAAGAGTTTTCTTAGATTGGGCAATTGATTTGTTATTTGATAGAGATATTTCAAGACTTAAACTCATGAAACGTGAGACAGAAAAAGAATACAAAGTTCTTGATGAAGTTGATGATGTTTGGTAATTATTTTCTTAGTCTATGAATTATCATAGCTGGTGCGACAAGATACATTCCAACATTCATCAAAATAATTCCTATACCATATCCTAACATTTCTTGTTCTGAATCAATATCGACATAGTTTAGTATTGACAATGTTGTTAACATTGGTGTTAATGTTACTTTAATCGCTTCTTTGAAAATTGGTTGTTCTCTTTCAAGGTCTGCTATTGTTGGTGAGAATGAATAGTATAGTTGGTTAAAGCCGGTCATAAATGCAGTACCAGTTGCAGTACTCATCACTTTACTATCTCTGATCTCTCTTAGTAATTGCACTTGAGGTGCAAGTTCAGAGCCAAATGCTGCAGTAGCTATCAGACAACCACCACTATTTTTTTCAGTTTTACCTAAAAAATCATCTATTATTGATTTTGTTTCTTTAGTTGGTTCAGATATTATTTTAAAAGAATTAACAGAGTCTTCAAATCTAGAAATTTGATCATTAAAATTGTCTACTCCATTACTGTAGGCAAAAGTATAAAATTTTTCAGTAGTTGAAATGATTACCTCTCTGAATTGTACATTATATGATGTTCCATTACTTTGGAAAAAACCTCTAGCATTAGTAACATATGCTTGTTTTTCATTAATTGTTGATTTTTCTTGGGAAATAATTTCTAAATTACCTGATGCAATTGCCTTCTTTAGAAATTCAGCTTTTTCTTGGATCAAGTCATCTAGATTTTTTCCATTGGCATTAGTAATGGTTAGAGAAATTACTGGATTAATGGGTCCAACTCTAGGTCCCACAGCAACTACGTCTGGAGAATTCTCATCAACTTTTTCTGGTTGTTGCAATAACCAACCTTCTGGTACATTAAATGTAATATCCAGCGCTTTATTTTCATAAAGTTGACTGCTTGAGGAATTTACAATTGGTGTAGTAATTCTTTCAGGATCTGATAGTTCAAGTAAATCAGATACGTCAGAACGGAGCACAACTTCAGCTTTTGTAATTTTTACTTGTTCAGTATTTACTGGGATGTCTTTGTCTTCTGTTTCCACTAAAGCAATCTTGTCAAGTGTTTCAAAACTTTCTTCTGTTACAATTCTACCAAAAGCAGTATATTGTCCATCAAGAAAGTTTGAATCTTTATGAACTATAAAAAATTGAGAGCCAGCACTGTTTGGATCCTGTGATCTAGCCATAGAGACAATTCCCCGATTATGTTTTATTGTATTAAATTCAGCATTTACAAAAGTACCTGGGCCCCCTGTTCCCCAAGTGTTCTTATCTCCATCTTTTGTATTTGGATCCCCACCCTGAATCATAAATCCAGGAATTATTCTATGAAATATTGTACCATCATAGAATCCATTTTCAGATAATTTAATAAAATTGGCAACATGGAGTGAAGCATCATTAGGGAAAAATTCTATCATAATTTTCCCAAGATTAGTATGTAAAATTACCAATTTTTCATCAGATTGTGCAAATGATTGATTTCCTAAATTAATTAAAAGGAATGACAGAGATATTATGATAAGAATTTTTTTCAATAATTTTTCTCATAATATCTTACTTAAAAGCTAATTGTATTGGTTTTTAACAAGTTAAAATAATAAAGCAATATGCAATCTGATGAAAAAATTCAAGCGCATTTGGTTTCAGTGTGGAGAGAATCAAAAAAAATCTTTTCAGTTGGAGGAAAAGAAGGCATGTTAGTTTTAACTGATAAACATTTGATGTTTATTCATAAGACAGAGGCTAAAATGAAGTGGTGGCAAGCTATTAGGCAAAGACAAGTTGTCAATTTCTTAAAATCAAAAAATACCATGATTCGTCATGATGGTTATGAAGAAAGTAATCTAATAGAGGATATGGTAAATGGAAAAAATACACAGTTATCATTTGATGATATTTTGAATATTACATGTGAGGAAAAGGAGTGGGGTAGCATCTTATTATTAGAATATGAAAAAGATGGTAAACGACAAAAATATCAGTATTCAATTGCCCAGGATTGGGTAAAATATCCAATTAAAGAGCCTACAAAGTACATGAAAGTTGATTGGGAACCTCTTATGCAATATATTAAAGACAGACAAAAATTTACAAAGTAAATTGGGAAAAATTTATGCTGTTGGTGTAGGACCAGGTTCGCCAAAATATGTTACTGAAATTGTAAGAGAAATAATACAGAACTGTGATGTAGTAATTGGTTACAAATACACGTTAAAAACAATTGAAGGTTTACTCGTAGGTAAGGAAATCCATGAGATTACTATGAGCAATCAAGAGGAATCATATCAAAAAATTCTTGCAGAATTGGGTGATCGTTCTTTAGTTATTCCATTTACAGGTGATGTTAATTTTTCAGAATCTGAAGTTGTAGATAGATTAATTGAGATTTTTGGTGAAATAGAAATTATTCCAGGAATAAGTTCAATCCAAGTTGCTGCATCAAAAGCAAAGGTGCCACTTGATAAATCTAAAGTAATTACAATGCATGTAACAACTTCAATTGAAGAAAAGAAACTAGAATTGCAAAAAGCATTGATTGATGGATATAGTGTAATTCTAATTCCAAGACCGTGGCCTAAACAACCTGACAAGCATTTTATGCCATCTGAAATTGCAATATATCTAAAAAATAATGGTTTCAATACAGAAAGTATGAAGGTTCATGTTTTTGAAGCATTAACCACTGAAAATGAAACTAGTTTTGTTGGAACTGTAAAAGATTTGGAAGGTAGAGAATTTTCTGATTTATCTGTAATGGTTTTCAATCAATCTGTTTTGGATTCATATATGAATTACAAATGGCAGTGGAAAAACTAGTTACCCAGGTTTTTTCCTTGCCCAAGAATCAAATTATCTTCAATATTTGGAAATACATAGGCCACAATTTTCATCCATCGGTAATCTGGATCATACAATCTGTAAAATCCAGCATTATCTAATGTAATGTTAGTTGATTGTCCGGGTAATATTTTATCAGTTGAAATTCTACCATCAGCAGTAAATTGATTATAACGATCATTGTCGTTTTCTGTTCCACTGAGAATACTATGTGACACCACATCGTCATTTACAATAGTAATTGTTGTTCCTGGCTCAATTGAAATTCTATCTTGTGAAAAATATCTAAGGTTTAATGAACTGGTTGATTCTGACGCTGCTCCAACATCAATGTATGTACCTACACCTTGAGTTGATGAGCCTTTAAGAATATGGATTGTAAGTTTTTCATCTGCTTTAGATTCTGTTGTAGTCTTAATTTTTGAAAGTTCGGATAGTTTTGCTGTGTATATTATTTTGTAATCAATATCATCAAATGTTATTCTTCCTGTAAATCCATAAACGGATGCAGTTTTACTTTCTTCAACTAGTCTTCCAAAAAATCTAATGGAGGCTGTATCGCCAGTATCACTCTCAACGACTCCATTAACTCTGATGTAGTTGCCTTCACGTAATATTGTTGCCTCTAATTCAGTAGCTAGAAAATCCTGATCATCTAAAGTAATGAATCCATCCTCAATTGAAGATTTAACACTGCTTCCAGTTTGTTTTTGTGTAGATAATACTAGATCAATTTCAGAAATTTTTATCGTGTCTTCTGTTACTGCGTACCCGGATCCTTCCAAAGTAAAAGCGCTGTTTGGAGAAATTGTTGCAAAAGCATCACTAACAGCAAATCCTGAAAAAACAAGTAACATTAAGAGTACTGTAATAGTATTCATACTAGATTTTCTATTTAATTTGGTTTATAATTTACTACTAAATTATTTTAGACTGATTAGGCAAATCCGTGGGTTTTTCTTGGAATTAAAAACTAGGTAACCCAATACCATCTTCTTGAACTAGTTTTATCATATAATCTTCTAAATATCCTCCTGCCAAAAGAAGTCCTATTACTATTCCAATTTCTATAACCGTTGGTTTGAGAAATAGGGTTAGGTTAGTTTTTTTAGATATTGCTCTAATCAACATGAAACTTCTAGATGTTGCTATAGAGTATGCAGTAAGTTCTATGATTCCAAATGGTGAAAGAAAGAGAATTGCAAGTGGTGGAACTTTTGCTAATTCTGGTGTGATTGAAACTATTGCTGAAAAAGCAAATCCTGTTGACCAAGCTGCAAATAATCCCCATGCTACTCCAAATCCTGGAATAAACATTGGTAATGATACAGATAAATTATGAAGGAAAATTCCTACTGCATCAATGTCTGTAACTAATTTTTCAAATTCAGACATGAATGTATTTGCTTCTTCTTCACTAACTTGAGACATTGATCCGATTTGATAAGTTGCTGCAAATAATCCCATAAATATGAAAAATGTAATTATCCTAATCTTAGACATGTTATCATTCATTAGAAACAATATTTGAGGGTTGGGTATGGATACAGATTTAATTAAACCAAAAAATATTCTTTGATGATGAAAAAGGAGCTAACTGTTGCTTTGAATTATGCTTTGAATAAAGGATTTCAAATTCATCCTGACGCATTCAAGTTTTTAGAGAATGTGGATGTAAAAAGACTAGAAAAAATAATTAAAGAAATTGTTCGTGAGAAAACAAAACAAAAATTGTTTCAAATTAATCAAGATGACCTAGAGGTTTATTTGGGAATTAAAGAAGATCAAACTTTACAAAATGATCATAAGATAATCTTTGACCCGACTTTGAAAATTACTACTGGTGAGGGAGTAAAAGGGTATAATGCTCTTTTTTCAAGTCGTTTTAACAAACTAAAACGAATAATCTCTAATAGACCAGAATCAAGAATGTTAAAGTCAATTGCTTCTGTCAAGACTATAAAATCTGATGATGACATGTATGTTTGTGGTTTGGTAACTACCAGAAGTACCGAGCGAAATATAACAAAATTAGTCTTAGAAGATCCTTCAGGTTCATTTGAGGGGATTGTTTTTGATGCTGAATTGCAAAAAACAGCAGGTTCACTACTTAGTGATCAATTTATCATGGCACGAATAGGTTTTGGAAAAAATGCAGGCTTTATCATTAAAGATTTGATTTCGCCTGATATTCCTGATCAAGCCTCAAACAGATCTGAAACTGAAACATATGCAACTTTTCTTTCAGACCTACATATTGGTAGTAAATACTTCATGGAAGAGGAATTTGCCGAATTTGTATCATGGTTATCTAGTCCAGATCCAATAGCAAGGAAAATTCGTTTTGTGTTAATTTGTGGGGATTTAGTAGATGGTGTTGGAATCTATCCAAATCAAGACAAAGAACTAGTATGTCAAACCATCGAAGAGCAGTTAAAAAAAGTCGAAGAACTTCTCAATAAAATTCCTAATTACATCAAAATATTCATTATGCCAGGAAACCATGATCCTGGACGTAGGGCATTACCACAACCAGCCATTCCAAAAAAATACAATTCTGGATTATGGGAAAAAGAGAATGTGTTTATGGTTGGAAATCCAGCTGTTATTTCTTTGAATGGGGTAAAGGTAATGATGTTTCATGGTCAAAGTATTGATGATATTGTAAAAACTACACCAGGTCTAAGTTATGATAAGCCTACAAATGTTATGAAACATCTTCTTAGAGCAAGACACCTCAGTCCAATTTATGGTAGTCAAACCCCAATTGCACCTGAAATGGAAGATTTGATGGTAATTGATGAGATTCCAGATATTTTTCATGTCGGTCATGTTCATAGAGCAGAATTAGATATGTACAAAGGAATTCTTTTGTTAAATTCTGGTTCTTGGCAAAAACAGACTCCATTTCAAGCCAGTGTTGGAATGACTCCAAATCCAGGGATAGCACTTATGGTAAATTTGAAGACTTTCAAAGTTTATCATGAAAATTATAATTCTAATAAATTAAACAATATCCTGCAAAGTTAGATCGTCTTTAAAGGTTTTTTTAATCATCTCAGATGAAATTGTAAGTTTGTATTTTTTTGTTCTTCCGTGTATTCCTTGATGAATTAGTCTTCCAGTAATAATTCCAGATAATTCAATTTCACTAAGCATTTGAGTAACTCGTCTTTGTGTTAATTCATCTCGTCCTACTACTTTGCATAATCCTTTGTAAGATGAATAAATCTCTCCTGTAGATGATCCTCCTGCCTTCATTATTGCAAGAATAACGAGCTTTTCATGGAGAGGGTATGATTTTAGGGATGTTTCTTCTTTATTTTCTTCAATTTTTAGAGATGCTTCTCTTACATGATCTTCTGTAACTTTATCTGATTGTTGTCTTTCGGCAATTTCTCCTGCAACACGAATTAGGTCAATTGCTCTTCTGGCATCTCCATGTTCACCACCAGCCAAAGCTGCGCAAAGGTTCAATGCTGAGTCTGCCACTGAGTTTGGAATAAATGCCTCTTTGATTCGTTCCTCTAGTATTTTTTTTATTTGTTCTACATTGTAATTTGTAAAAACTACCTCTTCTTCGCCTAGGCTACTAATTACTCTAGGATCAAGTTTTTCTTTAAACGTAAGATCGTTTGAAATTCCTACCAAAGTCAACGAACCTTGTTTTAGGCGCTCATTTGCTCTGGTTAATTGATATAAGATGTCTTTGCCTGTCTTTGATACTAACTGTGCAAGATAGTCAATTTCATCAATAACAAAGATTGCATTAATTTTAGATTCATCTATACTGGTTAGTATTCGTTTGAAGACTTCGCTGATTGCTAGACCTGTACTTGGTAATTTATCATCCTTTATCCCTAATTGCCGCCCAAAGCTTACCAATAACCCATAGAGAGTTGTTTCTTCTTTAGAATTTGAATAAACCAGTTTAATTGGGAATTTTGATTTTTCTACCCTATCTTGAATTTTATTAAGTACTTTTTTCACTACAAGGGTTTTTCCAGTTCCAGGTTTACCATATACTAGTAAGTTTGAAGGCCTTGAATGTTTAAGGATAGGTAGTAATGATTGTGTTACCTGTTCCTGTTCAGAAGTTCTATGTTGAATGGTATTGGGAATATATGTAAAATGAAGGATATCTCGGTTTTTAATTATTGACTTACCAGACTCAGCTGCATCAAGTAATCTATCAATTGGATCAGACATACTCACACACCTATGTTTCTACTCAATAGTAACATAATGATAATTGAATTTAGAGAGTAAAGAAGAGAATAGTTATTCTAGTTTAGTTTGTAATTAATTATTTTTAGTTAGATTTTAGATTTCCAATAAAAAAAATTAAATAAAAAGATAGAGTGGAAAGGAAGGTGTGTGGGTTTATTCTAAACCAAACCTAATGTTAACAAATTGTTAATTTCCTGTTAAGAAAACTTCCAAAAAGGTCATTTTTACCCCTTTATTTCCATTCCAGGCGTTAAGATTGATGTTAACACTGTGAATATCACAAAATAGACCCCTTTATTTCCATTCCAGGCGTGAGTTAGGGGGGATGAGAATATGGTATGATTATTGACGTTGTTAATAACAAAAAATACACTAGGCATGGCCTAGGCAGTCAATGTTAACAAACCTCCTAGTTAACAAATATTCTGGGATCAATTGAACTGTTAACACTAGATCCTCATAGATCTTAAAGATGGCTAAGAAACGTATTCGAATTGATATGGAAGATACTGATGGAGCACGATATGACATCAAATTAGAGGGTAATGTTACTCGAGAAAAGGTTCTAAAAATATTTGAAATGATGGATTTAATGAACATAGAAGAAGAACAAGAGACCACTAATATGGATTCAATAGGCTCAAAAATATGGCATATTGTAGATAAATTCTTCCCAATGGGCAAGTTCACATCTACAAACATACTTGAAAAATATGAAGATGAATATAACGAGCCTGTTAAACTTAGTATAATCTCAACATATTTGTCCAGATTCTCTACTAAAGGTAAGATGGATAGAATTAGAACTGGTCGTGAATGGACCTATCAGACGATAAAACTTAGTCAAAAACAACAATAAATTAAGAAATTGTAATTTTTCGTACTATGAGACGATCCTTGCCTAAGATTACTTTGACATATTCCCCCTTCTGAATATCCATGTATTTTCGAAACTGTTTTGGAATAGAAATGGTTCCTGCAGATGTGATTTTTACTAATACCTCATTTTCTTGTACTGACATAATGCTATTATAATTTAATAATATATATAATTTATTATTTTTATATTTTATCAAAAAATAATAAAAACTACCTTTTCTGACCTATTTTTTGATAAAATAGACTAAAACTAATCTTGGGAAACACAGAAATTTATTCTACAATTATAGAATTAACTTGTATCATTTCTATCTTTTCTTTTCCTTTTTTTGTAATTGAATAAGTATATGGTTTTGTATTGGTATTTCTTTGAACATAACCATCTTCAAATAATTTCTTCATTAATCTTGAAGTATGCTCTCTACTTCGCTTTAATGTGATTTGTATGTCACGTGATGTCATAGCTTTGTTTGTGATTAGATGTAACACATAGTCTGTTGCATTATTATGATCTAAATTAGGCATACGAATAGAAACAGGCTCCTCTTTATTCATAATTTCTGTCTTTATTAGAGGCTCAATTGGTTTTCCTATCACTTGATTATTTTTTGCTAATTTCTCTAGGAACTGCTTTAATTCCAGATTAGGATCTTCAGTTTTTTGTTCAAAACCTTGTATCTCTATTGCATCTAGGCGTATTTTCATATCAATTAACTGTCTTTCATAATATTCTAAACGCTCCAACTGTGATGAATCTATTACCTCCCTCTTAGTTTTGATGAATGGGCGTATTTTGTAGTAACTATACAAACCCACCAAACCTATAACAAACGAAACTATTACACCTAGAATTACTTCTGGATCAGGAATTTCTATTAACATCACAAAAATTATTCATATGTTGTGATTTATCATGATTGAATAATATTATTTCACACTTTAGATTAACAAAAACACACTTCACATCACAAAAAATTCACTCATACAATACAACTCTAAATGATAATATCACACATTACATGCCTGACGTATTAATCTATCAATCACATTGATGACTTCATCTTCTCTTTCAGGGAATATATCACTCTCATTTATCACACGTATCTGCTCAGAGAGTTTTGATATCACATCAATATCATCAGGTAAAAGTATGCCTAAACCACGTAAAAGTATGATTGAATAAAATAATGCTATTAATTTGTCTCTAGACTGACCAACTTGTCTGTAATATGCGCCTTTAGTAATAGTAAATTTAGAGTTTAGAAGATCTTTTTGATTTAAAATAATTTCAATTTGTCGTTCAGTAAATAATGATTTTTTGATAATTTGGTGAATAATATTATTAAAATTAGATTTTTCAAACTCTACCATAGCTATACAAATCTGTATACCTCACTACAATTAAACTTTAAAGAGTCATTTACAAACCCCTGTTATGACTGGAAATAAAGTTGAATTATTCCTAAAATCTGAACTAAAAAAGAAAAATGCATTATTGTTTGTACTAATTGATTCGGAAGTCTCAAAGTTAGAATCTTCACGAAAACTTGCTCAAGATGTTGAAAAGATAGGAGCATCTGCTATACTGGTAGGCGGTTCATCCGCAACGGATCAAATTGAAATGGCTCAGGTAGTCAAAGGTATCAAAAAAGGCATCAAAATACCGATTATTCTCTTTCCTGGAAACGTCACTGGAGTAGTGCCTGATGCAGATGCAATTCTTTTTAGTTCACTAATGAATTCAGAAAATCCATATTTTATCACTCAGGCACAAGCATTAGGAGCACCAAGTGTTCTTAAATTTGGATTAGAACCATTACCAACAGCATATTTAGTTATTGGAGATGGAACTTCCGCATGGTTTGTAGGTTCTGCAAGAGGAATTCCATTTGAAAAACCAAAAATTGCTGCAGCATATGCACTTGCAGCACAATTTCTTGGAATGAGATTTGTCTACTTAGAAGCAGGTTCAGGAGCAAAATCTAGTGTTACACCAGAGATGGTTAAAACAGTAAGAAAAGCTTTCAATGGATTCCTGATAGTGGGTGGCGGAATTAGAGATATTAAAACTGCAACCAATCTAGTCAAAGCGGGAGCCGATGCTCTAGTTATTGGAACCTTTCTAGAGAAAGGTGGAAGTGTTAAGAAACTAGCAGAAATAGCAAAAGCAATTCAAAGAAGCAAGTAATAGGATTGTATTATGTCTGAAAATGACGCTATTTCTCGTATTAGTGGCATTAAGATGCCAGATTATTACCTTAATTATTATTCTAATCTTTCAAAGGACACCTATACTATTTTTGAGCATGCAGCTTTGGCAAAATCTAGCCTAGTGGATTCTTCAGGAATAGTTGAACCAAAAATTGCATTTGATTTAGCAGATCGAGTTGCCAAAATGCACGATATTGATATTGCTGAACCTTTACGAGAATTATTAAAAATCAACGGAAAAGAATTAACTGCATTAATTATATCAAAAGAAATTGCATTAGGAAAGTATTCAATTACTGATGCCACTTTAGAACAAAAATTAGATTTAGCAGTTAGAGTAGGACTAGCTATAGTTACAGAGGGAGTAACAATTGCTCCATTACAAGGAATTAGTGAAGTTAAGATAAAGAAAAACAAAGACAGCAGTGAATATCTTTCTGTATCTATTGCTGGACCAATGCGTTCAGCAGGAGGAACTGAATCTGCAGTAACAATACTAATTGCTGATCATGTGAGAAAAGCAGTCGGCCTGTCAAAATATCAGGCAAATTGTTTTGATGATGAAACTGGTAGATTTGTTGAAGAGCTTCGAATCTATGAAAGAGAAGCAAGTAGTTTCCAATTTCATATTTTAGATGAAGATATTGAACATGTTATATCAAATCTACCTGTAGAATTAGACGGTGTAGATACAGATCCTTTTGAAGTTGTAAACCACAAAGGAATGACTCGTATCAAAACGGATAGAGTTAGAGGAGGTGCATTAAGAGTTCTAAATGACGGATTAATTGGAAGATCTAAAAAACTACTCAAAAGAATTGAACTGTACAAATTAGATGGTTGGGAATGGCTTGGTGATCTAAAAGGAGCAGTTCAAACAGGAGATAATCAAGAAGACGCAGCAGCCAAGAGAATGCGTGAAGTCATTACAGGACGATCTGTTCTATCAATGCCTAACAAACTCGGAGGCTTTCGGTTAAGATATGGTAGAGCTTGTAATACAGGATTTGCAGCTGTAGGAATTAATCCTGTGATTGCAGAGATCTTGGATCATACCATTGCTGTTGGCACTCAAATCAAAATTGACATTCCAGGCAAAGGTGCAACTATAGCTTTTGTAGATTCTATTGATACGCCAATTGTTCGACTAAAAAATGGTGATGTTGTAAAAATAAAAGATGTAAAACATGGAATTGAAATCAAAGGCGAAATTGAAAAGATTCTTCATTTAGGTGATATCCTGATCTCATTTGGAGATTTCTTAGAAAATAATGCTCAACTTGTACCCACTGGATATGTAGAAGAATTTTGGATTGAAGAATTAAAAGAAAAATTAGCAAAATATGCTCCAAATGATGAATTTCTAATCCAATTTCTAACCAAAATTCCTACTTTAGATGAAGCATTGAAACTATCGTTAGATTTTCAAATACCACTACATCCCCAATACTTGTATTATTGGGATCAAATATCACCCGAAGAACTCTCAAAAATCTTACACCCAAATAAAATTAATGAAAACTCTATAGAATATTTAATAACAGAAAAAAATATTCTTGAAAAACTCGGTGTACCACACAAGATGAACGGCAACCAAATAATTCTTGAAAAAGAAGAAGCAAGAATTTTCTATAATCTGTTATTTAGACAAGAACCACAAATTAATGATTTATCCACACCAAAAATTCTTTCAAAATCATCCGGGATTCAAATTAAAAACAAATTCTCAACTTCAATTGGAGTTAGAATAGGCAGACCTGAAAAAGCAGCTCCTAGACAAATGAAACCACCAACACATGTCCTATTTCCAATTAATGACAAGGGAGGCCCCACTAGAGATCTCTTAAAGGCATCAAGACAAGATAATTTTTTCACCAATATTTTCAATAGATATTGCAATGAATGTAATGAGCCATCAATTGGAATAAAATGCTCAAACTGCGGCACTAAGACATCAATATTTTATCGCTGTGGTAACTGTCGTGATAAACTTGATAATCCATATTGTGAAAAATGTAAACGAAAAGCCTCATCCCATTCCCATCAAGCGTTTCCATTAAAAGCAAAATTGTTGATTGCACAAGAAAAACTAGGTCTACGCGCACAAGAACCACTTAAGGGAGTAAAAGAATTGATCAATCAAGACAGGATTGCCGAACCACTGGAAAAAGGCTTAGTTCGTCAAAATTTTGGTCTTACAGTATTCAAAGATGGAACTGTACGTTTTGATGCAACAAACTCTCCTCTCACTCAATTCAAACCATCATGGATTGGAACATCTATTGAAAAACTAAACAGTCTTGGTTATACTCATGATATTGATGGAAAACCACTAACAGATCCAGATCAGATAGTTGAACTTAGGATGCAAGATATCATTATTCCAAACGAGAGTGGAAGATATCTTGTATCTACCTGCAAATACATTGATACTCTCTTAGAGAAATTTTATGAAAAATCAAATTTCTATAATGTTAAAAATACAGACGAATTAGTTGGTCATTTAATAATTGGATTAGCACCTCACACATCTGTAGGTATTGTTGGAAGAATAATTGGCTATACTGAAACACATGTTTGTTTTGCTACTCCAAATTGGCATTCTGCTAAAAGAAGAGATGCAGATGGGGATGCTGACTCCATTATGCTCTTGATGGATAGTCTTCTAAATTTTTCAAGACAATTTCTTTCTGATAGAATTGGTGGATTAATGGATGCACCATTATTGATTCAACCACTTGTATTGCCACATGAATCACAACCACAAGCACACAATCTAGAAGTCGTTAAATTTCTACCACTTGAATTCTTTAAATCAACAATTCAACAAAACAAAGCCTCAGACGTTACCTGTGTAGATATTATAAAATCACGTCTTGAAACAGAAAGACAGTTTTTTGGATATTACTTTACACACTCTACAACTTCTCTTACTACATCAAAATCACGTAGTGCATATTCTACACTTGGCTCCATGCTTGATAAATTCGATATGCAAATTAGAAATGCTGAACTAATTGATGCAGTAAATACATCAGAAATTGTTTCAAATGTGATCTCCACACATCTAGTTCCTGATATTATGGGAAATCTCCGTGCTTATGCTAGACAAAACTTCAGATGTACTGGTTGTGGGAAATCATATCGCAGAATGCCGTTGATTCAAACTTGTATCTGTGGTCATAATTTAATTCCAACTATAACTAGAGGCTCTGTCGAAAAATATCTTAAACTTGCAAAGAGATTAGTTGAAAAATATGATGTTGGTGTATACCAAAGAGGACGAATTCATGCGCTGTCTGATGAGATCGATTTAGTTTTTGGAAAGAATAAAGGCGACCAATCACTATTAACTGATTATACTTAGAATCTTATCTTAATTTGACGTATTCATATGCCCCAAGTTTACTATCAAAACAATAATGAACTTTTTGATAATTCTTTCTGAAAGCTTTTACTTTTGAAAGAATCTTCTTAGGATCCTTTTTCTCAATTACAACTTCTTTGATATACAATGCAATCTCTTTCATCTCATCTTGTTTCATACCAAGCCTTGTAATTTCAGAAACTCCTAATCTTATTCCTCCCGGATGAAAATAATTACGACCAGCTTTAATATCGCCCGGAATAAGTTGCCTATTGACAATGATATTGGCTTTTTCTAAATCTGCCTCAACTTTTCCACCATCAGAATAATCTAGAACATTCACAGCAACTTGATGAGACTCTGTAAATCCTCTGCTTTCTCCTAACACTTTGAAACCAGCATTACTAAGAGCTTCAGCAAAAACTTTTGCATTTTTTATAATTTGGCTGGCATAATCTTTTCCAAATTCTAATGCTTCTGCAAAAGCTACTGCTTTTCCTGCCATATGATGAATATGATGACTACTAGTTAATCCCGGAAATATTGCTTTCTTTATTACATCTTCATGTTTTTCAGAACCCAAAACAAGTCCACCTTGAGGTCCAAACAGAGTTTTATGAGTACTCATTGTCATGGTATCTGCACCTTCACGTAATGGATCCTGAAATTTTCCACCAGCAATCAATCCTGCTACATGTGCTGCATCATAATTGATATGCATACCAAAACTCTTTAGAAAATCTGCTAATTCTTTGACAGGATGTGGAAATAAAAATAATGATCCACCAAACATTGCCATCTTTGGTAGACGATTTATTTTCTTTAGATCTTCTACTTTTTGTTTGGTCTTATCAACATCAATTGTCATCTCTTCAGCATCAAATGGATAAAATTCAATTTCCAACCCATGAACTAATCCCGCAGTTCCTGAATGTTCTTTTTTACCATGAGAAATATGGCCACCCGCAGGAATTGAAGGTGCTAACATTACATCACCTGGATTTGTAAAAGCAGAATATACTGCAAGATTGGCAACTACACCAGAAATAGGTCTCACATCTGCAAATTTGGCCTTGTACAACTTCTTTGCAAGTTTCATGCATTCAAACTCAACATCATCAATGTACACACATCCTGCATAGACTCTCTCACCAGGCCAACCCTCAGCATATCTATTGCCAAAATCTGATATTATTGCCTCTCTGACAGCTGGACTTGGTATGTTTTCACTTGCAATTAACGGAATAGAATTTTCAAACCATTTGTGATGTTCTTTTAACTTTGAGAAAATTTTATTGTAAGACTCTTTATTTGCTGACTTGACCATGTTTTGCGAATTGATTTTCCCAATTTAAAAACACCGATTTTAGACTATTTTATTGACAAGTTTTTGATCTGCAACGTATAAAAGGGGAGTTAGAGATTTTTCCATCTATGGGTATGCAAGCAACTTCGAAAGGCACTATGCCAGTTGTATTGTTAAAGGAAGGCGGCTCTGAAACCAAAGGACGAGACGCACAAAAAAATAACATTGCAGCAGCTAAAATAATTGCCGAAATTGTTCATACTAGCCTTGGTCCAAGAGGTATGGATAAAATGTTAGTTGACTCCTTGGGAGATGTTACTATTACTAATGACGGTGCAACTATTCTAAAAGAAATTGATGTACAACATCCAGCAGCAAAAATGCTAGTTGAAATATCAAAAACTACTGATAATGAAGTAGGAGACGGTACCACATCGGCTGTCATTCTAGCTGGTGCTCTTCTAGAGAATGCTGAATCACTTTTAGATCAAAATGTTCACCCAACAATTATAGTTGATGGATATAGAAAGGCAGCTAAAAAAGCAAAACAATTCCTTCAAGATATTGCTGAGACTGTAACTGCAAATGATAAAACAATTCTTAACAAAATTGCAAAAACATCTATGCAAACAAAACTAGTAAGAAAAGACTCTGATCAATTAGCAGATATTGTTGTGAAAGCAGTTCTTGAAGTTGCTGAAAAAGAAGGTGACAAATATACAGTTGATATTGATGATATTAAAGTAGAAAAGAAAGCCGGTGGCTCTATTAAAGATTCTGTTATTATTCAAGGTATTGTGCTTGACAAAGAAATTGTTCATGGTGGAATGCCAAGAAAAATTTCTGATGCAAAAATAGCATTAATTAACAAAGCTCTTGAAATTAGTAAAACTGAAACTGATGCTAAAATAAATATCTCAAACCCACAACAATTGAAATCATTCCTTGATGAGGAAAATAGAATGCTAAAGAATATGGTGGATAAAGTAATTGGTTCTGGAGCCAATGTGGTCTTGTGTCAAAAAGGAATTGATGATATGGCTCAACACTATCTTGCAAAGGCAGGAATTATTGCAGTTAGAAGAATTAAAGAAAGTGATCTTACAAAACTTGCAAAAGCAACTGGTGCTAGAATCGTAAATAATCTAGATGACATATTTGAAAAAGATCTAGGTGATGCCCAATTAGTAGAAGAAAGAAAAATTGAAGAAGACAAATGGGTATTCATTGAAGGTTGCAAACACCCAAAATCTGTTACACTTCTTCTTCGTGGTGGCTCTCAAAGAGTAGTTGATGAAGTTGAACGTTCAGTTCATGATTCACTTATGGTAGTAAAAGATGTAATTGAAAGACCAGAAATTGTTGCAGGTGGCGGTGCACCTGAAACTTATGCAGCAACTAAAATAAGAAGTTGGGCAAAATCACTAGAAGGCAGAGAGCAATTGGCTGCTGAAAAATTTGCAGATTCTTTAGAATCAATTCCTTTAACACTTTCAGAAAATGCTGGAATGGATCCAATTGATACACTTACTGTTCTTCGTTCTAGACAAATGAAAGGAGAAAAATGGACAGGAATCGATGTTATGAAAGGTAAAATTGCAAATATGAAGTCAAGTGATATCATTGAACCATTAGCAGTTAAACTTCAAATTGTTTCTGCAGCTGCAGAGGCAGCTTGCATGATTCTTAGAATTGATGATGTTATTGCCACACAAAAATCTGCAGGACCACCACCTGGAGCAGAAGGTGGAATGCCTGGAATGGGAGGAATGGGTGGAATGCCTGGAATGGGCGGTATGCCTGATATGGGCGGAATGATGTAAATCATTTTGATAGCAAATTATTTTTCAAAAGTTTATTTGATAATCTTATTTACGAACCACATTGAGTAAAACCACATCCAAAATGCTTGCAGGATTCAAGTATGTCTATCTAATAGCATTTTTTGCGTTACTTTCAGGATTTTTTCATCCACTGATCACTAACACAAGTTTTGACAGTGTAGTAATTGGAGTTATGGTATTATTCGTTGGTCTTGCAGGCGGTCTTTTGCTTTACAAATCTGCCATTTCTGAGAAAAGACGTGTAATATTTCTTGGTGTAGGTTTTACTCTAATATCTATCTCATTATTTTACATCTTTCAAATTACTGGAAGAGTTTAGATATCAAAATATAAATAAAATTCATGTGGATGTGGTCTAATTGAAATTTCACGCTGATCCCTTTTACCTAATTCTATCATTTTATCAATTACATCATTTGTATAAATTGGACTGAGGAATTTTCTGTCACTTTCTAATTCATCTAGTGCTTCACCAAGACTCTTTGGTAGAACTCCTATTCCTCTTTTGGCTCTATCTGATTTTGTCATTTTGAAAATATCGTCACGAACTTGATCACCAGGATCTATTTTTTTCTTAACTCCATCCATACCAGCGGCTGTTACTGCAGCAAATACAAGATATGGATTTGATGAAGGATCAGGAGCTCTAAATTCAAGTCTCTTAAGACTAGCATAATTTTTTCCTTTAAGATGTTGTGGTACTCTTACTATTGCAGATCTGTTACCTGCACTCCATGCAATATAAGCGGGTGCTTCATAGCCAGGAACAAGTCTATGATATGAGTTAGTAGTAGGATTACAAATTGCAGATAATGCTTTTGCATGATTGATAATTCCACCACAAAAATATTTTGCAGTTTGACTCAACTCATCTGTATCATCAGGATCATAGAACACATTTTCTTTTCCTTTCCATAAACTTACATTAACATGCATACCAGACCCTGCATCCATTGCAATAGGTTTTGGCATCATAGTTGCAACCTTTCCATATTTTTGTGCCACATTTTTTATTACATATTTATAAGATTGGGCAGCATCAGCAGCATTTGTCATATAGTCATATCTGATATCAATTTCACATTGTCCTGCAGTAGCAACTTCATGATGATGATTATCACATAATATACCAAAATCATTATTCAATATGTTTACACATTCATTTCTAAATGGAGTCAGAGTATCGGAAGGAGTACTTGGATAGTATCCCTCTTGAAGACCCATAGGATATCCTGTTCCTTCATTATTCCATGGAGCTTCTTTTGATTCAATTGAATAGGACTGACCTTTGTATGGAGTTAAAACATCCCAATGTACTTTATCAAAAACAAAAAATTCTACTTCCGGACCCCAAGCACTGTAATCAAATCCTTGAGATTTTACATATTCTTCTGCTTTTTGTGATATTCCTCTAGGATCTCTAGATAATCTCCCCCTATTTCCACCCCAATAGATATCACATAGTAATCTTGCAGTCTTATTTTCAGTCATCCATGGAATAATGGCAAAAGTATTAGGATCTGGTTTTAAAATAAGATCTGAATCATCAACACTAGCAAAACCAATTATTGATGAACCATCTAATTTTGGTAGTCCATCTCTCATTTGTTCAGGTGTAAATGTGATTGCTGAGATTGTAGTATGATGAAAACGACCAGTAAGACCAGTAAATTGTAAATCTATAAACTGAATTCCTTCATGTTGAATTCTGGCAAAAACTTCATCTGGTGAATATGTCACTTGTATTGCTTTACCATGACTAACTTTATAGGGCAATTTTATGCTTCAATCAAACACAAATACATCCGAGATTTAAGGATTAGGTAAGAAATGTCAGAAACAAACGAAATCGATCTCAACAAATTACATCATATAGTCCTACGAGAAACTGAAAATGATTTAATTCAAGAAATTAATCCTGATTTCTATAGAAATCTTTCAGACTTTATTGGTGACTTGAAAAAACAAGAATTTGATGGAGTAGAAAGTAAAATTAAAGAGACCATAATTGATACAGCTACAGAACTAACATCACTTTTAATTAATATTAGACTTGACAAAATTTCCAAATTAGATAATATAGATTTTAAAAATCTTTTAGACGAAGAAAAATTTATCCTTGATGCAGAAGAGGAACAAAGAGAACGAACTGAAATGATTCTCTCTGCAACAATCAATGGAAAATCAAAATTCCTTGAATCGATTTCTCAAAATCATAAAACCAAGACTGTTGTTATTAGATTTCTTAAAGAAGTAGATGAAATTATAGGCGCCGATTTGGAAAAATATGGACCTTTTAAAACAGAAGATGTTGCAACAATTCCATATGAAAATGCTCAGGCATTAATTGCTAAAAATATAGCAACTAAAGTTCGATGGGAAGATTAGATAGAAATTACACCTCTAATTATTTTCATTTATGACACATACAGGTGTTGATGTTGTTGATTTTCTCTTTTATACAATTTATCCAGTAATTGGCATATTTACAGTAGAAGTAATTAGTAGAGTTACTAAAACTCAGAAATGGATTAAACTCTGGTTACAAGCTGCCGTGTCAATAGGATTTGGAATTTATTATTGGTTTGTATTACCTGCACCTCAAAATTTTCCATTAACGGCAATGGTGATGTTTGCACTTGCTTTAGCATTAATTTATCAAGGAAGACGTGCAAAAATATCTCCTGATAAAAGTCCCTATTAGATTCTTATCTAATTTTTGAATCTTCGAAACATTCGTTTGAGCATATTTTGTTTATTTGGTCCTCCATCTCTGATTACTTTTTTCTCCCCAAATCTATGAGCTCTGATCTGAGTTAACTTCACACATCTATGTTCTTCTGGAAGTCGATGTTCAGCACAAAATGGATCCTTACAATAATTACATTGGAAAGGCATATCTGTAATATCTCCACAATAAGCACACTTTTCAGGTTTCACAATAATTCTATAGTTTTTCTTCTAATAAACTTGCTATTATCTCATTTAAAATTTAATTTTTTTTCAAAAAATTCAAGTAAACGTTTTTACAATGTTGAAATTAAAAATAGTTAAGTGAATTTTAATGATTAAAGGTAAAGTAGCAATCATAACTGGAGCAAGTAGCGGTATAGGTTTTGCTACAGCATTAGCACTTTCAAAAGCAGGAGCAAAAGTTGCAATAGGTGCACGACGAACTGATATGCTTTCTGAATTAGAAAATAAGATTAAAGAAAACGGTGGAGAAGTTTATTCTCAAAAATTAGATGTTACCAAGAAAAATGAATGCAATTCTTTTGTTGATAATGTTTTGAAAAAATGGGGTACAGTAGACATTCTAGTAAATAACGCTGGATTAATGCCTTTGAGTTTTTTTAAAAATTTGAAGATTGATGAATGGGATCAAATGATAGATGTTAACATCAAAGGAGTACTATATTGTACAGGTGCAGTAGTTACACATATGCTTGAAAACAAATCTGGCCATATAATCAATATTTCATCAGTTGCTGGAAGAATTGTTTTTCCTGCAGGTAGTGTTTATTGTGCAACAAAACACGCAATTACTGCCTTTAGTGAGGGACTAAGACAAGAACTCAGTGTAAGAAAAAATATCCGTGTTACGTGTATTGAACCAGGAGTAGTTGCAACAGAACTAACAAACACAATTACCGATGAATCATTACAAGTATTTGTTGAAAATGCTAAAAAAATGGAAGCTTTACAAGCTGAAGACATTGCAAATGCTATTGTTTATGCCGTAGAAGCACCAAATCATGTAAATGTAAATGAAATCCTGATTAGACCTACTACTCAAGATCGTTAAATTGTCTAACATTCCTCATGTGTTGATTCTTGGTGGTGGTTTTGGTGGACTATCTGCAGCAAATGAGATTAGAAATAACCTTTCATCATTACAAGTTAAGATTACAGTTGTTGACAAAAAAGATTGGTTCATGGTAGGCTTTGCCAAACTTTGGATTATTAAAGGAACACGGACATTTGAAAATTCAATAGGTTCACTAAATGAACTTACAAAAAAAGACATTAATTTTCTAAAGGAAGAAGTGCTACAAATTGATCTTCAAAATAAAAATATCAAAACTACAACTAAGATTTTACCATATGACTTTCTAATCATTGCAATGGGTGCAGTGTTAGCACCTGAAAAAATCCCTGGATTATTAGAAAACGGACTGAATCTTTATGATCATAACCAACTTGCTCAAATTCATAATAAATTAAAAAATATGAAATCTGGTAATATTGCCATATCAATTATGGGAATGCCTTACAAATGCCCTCCTGCACCATTTGAGGCTAGTTTGTTGATTGATTCTCTGCTAAGAGAAGAAGGAGTTAGAGACTCTGTACAAATTCATTTCTATAGTCCAGCGCCAATAACATTACCTGCAGCTGGTCCAGAAATAAGTCAACAAATTCTTAATCTGATAAATTCTGAAAACATTGTTTTTCATGATTCATGTAAAATAAAATCAGTAGAAAAAAATAAACTAATTTTTCAAAATGGTGAAGAAGCTAATTTTGATTTACTTCTTGCTATACCTCCACACGTTGCACCTAAGATAGTTTATGATTCAGGATTAGCAAAAGATGATGGATTTATTCCAATTAACAGAGATTGTAAAACACCATTTGAAAATGTATACGCAGTAGGTGATGTGACTACTTTGGCAGTTACTGACACAATAATTGTTCCAAAAGCGGGGGTATTTGCAGAAGGAGAAGCAATGACAGTGGCACAAAATATCATAGCAAAAATACAATCTAAAAAAGAATCTTCATTATTTGATGGAAAGGGTGGATGTTTTATTGAATCAGGAAGAGATACTGCATCCATAATTGAAATAGATATGTTTTCAGAACCTAAACCATCAACAAAACTAACTGAATCTACAGCTAAACATCTTGATGAAAAGATAGAATTTGAGAAAGAACGACTCTCAAAATGGTTATGATGAATCATCTTTTTTATTTTCTTTTGTAAGATGCTCTAAAATAGCTCTTACCTCAATACCCAAATTTTGAGAGTCTTTTGCTAGTTCTAATTTTTCAGGAATACTTTGCTTAAAATTTCCATCTTCAAATTCTATTCTTATTTTTTGAACACAATCAAGATGATCCTGTTCTGTTGCAGAAATCCTGTGACAAATACTGCAAATCTTCATTAATCATCTATACTAACACGACGATTTAATAATTTCATTTCATGCCTCTCACATGAGGGGTCGTAGTCTAGCTTGGTATGATACTAGTCTGGGGGACTAGTGGTCGCAGGTTCAATTCCTGCCGGCCCCATTACAATTTTAGTATCTTTAGAATATCATCAAAACTTCTTCGTGTTTGTTCTTGCTTGTATATTCTTAAAACATCAATAATTTTTTGTTTCGGTGGAATCTTGTAAATTCTTTGAACTTTTTTGGCAATACCTGAACCAATAAAAATAGCCTGAGTGACTGATGTCACATTCGATACTCTTCTATTAACACTTGAACTTTCAAAATCGATTAAAGTTGATCTTGATTTCCCGACAATAACATGTTTTGAAATACTGCTTAATTCACCATGATCAAATCCCATCTGATCTAACCTGTAACAATCTTCTAAAATGGTTCTAACTACAGATTTTAGTTTCTTAGAACTTCCAGTACCTTGTAAATTTTGTATCCAGTCCCCAATTTTATCCCCATCAAGATATTCCATTACTAAGAAATTCTTACTTACATCATATAGTTTGGGTCCAACATTTACCGTATTTACTAATCTGAGCAATTTTGCCTCACTTTGCATTTCACTTCTTTGAGAATCTGTTCTCCTAATCTTTAAGGCAATTACATTATTTCCTTTTTTTGCTAAGACTACTACTCCAACATATCCCTTTCCTAAAATTTGTAAACTACCAATTGTAGTTTGTCCAGCAAATAATATTGATTTAATTTTTAATTTTTCTAACTCAGAAATTCTTGATTGAAGTTGACGTGAACTGGCTTTTGGATAACCAAGAATTTTTGAATATGGTTCTTTTATGAATTTTTTAATTGGAATGAAAGATTGCGCCATTAGTTGAAATCAGATCCGAAATTGCCTCTTTAATTGATTTGCTTAAATTTTTGTTTCCTACAGAAACTCTAAATCCTTTCTTAAAATCACTTTGTAATCCTTTTGGGATGCCTGTTTGAAGATTATTTTTTAGTAATTCTGTCATAAATTTTACTACATCATTATACTTTCTCTTTTCAAGTGAGATGATTTTTTTATCATTACCAATCCACATTAATTCAGTTTTTGAAATATTTTTTGAAATAAAACTATTACAATCACTCTCTCTAAAAAATTCAGGACCACTTTTAGAATAATTTTTTGGAATTTTAGTTGATTCTAAAAGGAAAAAAAGACAAGCTTCATTTTGTTCATCTGTATATGGCTTACTGCGTAAAACGTTGAAGCCTCCCAATTCTAATTGAGTTGCAAGTGAAGTAGTTGCTCTCTTAACTTGTCCCCAAATAATATCGGGGCTTCTAATCTTGAAATTAAATTTCACTACAAGAACATTTTCCCAGTTATTTTTTGATGATTTTAATTTTTTAGGTTTAAAGAATTGCAGTGCAGATTTATTTTGAAAAGATCTGCAAGCAAGAATAAATTTTCCTATGTTCTCATCAGAAATTGCAGCTGCTAAGTTCCTATTACTATCAATAGGATCTATAATTATGATCGATGTTTCAAATACTTTTGATGTCTTTCCAATTATTTGATTTTGTTGAATTTTTGCAATTGATTTTATTACATTCTCAAAACTACCAAAATTTAAAATTAAAACTTCTGATACATATCCACTAAAACCTTGTTTTGCAATTTCTGCTCCATAAATTTTAGTTAACTTTAGAAATGTTTTGAGTATTCTTACTTCATTTCTCATTTTAGGAGTAAGTGCATTTTGCATGTACTTAGTATGAAATGGGGATCTATCTGCAGAACTTTTCCATTCTCCTAAATTTACATCATAACATGGAACCACATTAATTTTGGTTTTCTTAATTCTGGCCTCAACATAAGGATGCTCAGAATATCTAACATATGGATTATGTTTTTTCATTGATTCAAACCCAACTTTTTTTGAAATCTCTGTAAATTTTTCATCTGGAATTGATTTTTTGAATTTAATAAAAATATCAACATCTGCTTCTTTTGATAACCAAGTGCCTTTAGCATAGGATCCACCAAATTCCAATCCAACTATTTCAGGATAGTTTCTAATCTGATTTTCAACTAAAATAAAAGCTTCATCAGCAATTTGTTTTTTTGACTTTTCTATATTTTTAGATGGTATTACAGATTTTTCAATTTTAGAAATTATTTGTTTCATAATCTAGCCTTTATCTCCATTAAATCAGAATATACAGATCCCTTTGAACTAAGGACACTTTGTTTAAGTTTGAACCCTGTAATTTCTTGTGTTCCAAAATCAATTGATTTGAATTTATCCAATTCTTTGCTAATATCTCCAATCTTATTTTTAATTCTAAACACTGTGATATGAGGTTTAAATGGTTTATCTACAGAAAAACCTAATGGGATCAACGCATTTTCTACTTTTTTTGATAATTCCACTAGTGACTTCCCACCATTTTCATCAGTATCAATCCAGACAATCCTTGGAAATTTTAATTTGGGAAATACACCAATACCTTTGAAATTTACCATGAACCTTGAAAATTTAACAGAATTTAATGATACCATTACTTTCTCTGCGATATCTTGTGATATGTCACCTAAAAATTGCAATGTAAAATGAAGATTGTGTGGTTCTACAGGTTTAGCATTTATGTTAATTTCAGATTGAAATTTAGAAATTAAGTTAATTATCTCATTAGAATAAATTTCGATTGCTACAAAAGCTCGCATTATAATTTTCTTTTAATTGTGTTTTATAATAATTTCCGGTAGCTTCATAGACCAGATCACATTTTTGTTCTAATATTGACAAAACTAATTGTATGTTTAACCGGCATGCCTGGAGCAGGTAAATCAACAATAGCTGATGGTTTGAAATTCAAGGGTTATGAAATCATTAACATGGGAAATGCAGTAAGAGCAGAAGCTAAGAATAGAAATCTTGAACCTACTGGTGCAAATCTTGGTAAGTTGATGCTTGAATTGCGAGAGAAAAATGGTCAAGGTGCAATAGCAGACTTGGTAGTGCCTCAAATTGAAAATTCAAAATCAAATGTAATAGTAATTGATGGAATAAGATCTAATGCTGAAATAGAAGTTTTACGTACCTATGGAACAGTTAAACTTCTTGCCATACATGCATCCACTAGTACAAGATTTGGGTTTTTAAAACAAAGAGGAAGATCAGATGATCCACAAACAAAAGAAAATTTTGAAGAAAGAGACAACCGAGAAATAGGCGTTGGTATTAGTAATTCAATTGCTTTATCTGATGAAACAATCTCTAACAACAACTTAACAAAAGATGAATTGATTGAATATACATTTAAAATAATTGAAAGGTGGATGAATGAGATCTCCTAATATCAGTTGTAAGATAGAGATACTTTCTTCAATTAATTCATCTGAAGATCCAAAAAAAATTGAAACAGCGATTTTAAATATATTTCCAGACGCCAAAATTAAAACTGATAATTTTTCTATTATATCAAATTCTAAAGATTTACATTTGTTAGAAAAAATCTACGACGTTATTCATTCTAATCAATTACAAAAAATCTATCAGCGGCAACTTGAAAAAAATTTAGAAAATGATTCTACTTGGTTTTATCTTAACAAACAAGCCGCATTTGTTGGAACTGTTGCTCTCTGTGAGGAAGCAGAAGAATCACCGTTAGGACCAATAAAAGTGATCTTAACTTCTTCTAATATTGATAGAATCATAGATTGGTTAATTCTTGGAAATTAGTCAAATTATATAACAAAATTCAACTGTAATCAGAGATTTTTTTTGTCTATTTTATCTCAATTTCTAAAAAATCTCTTGCCGTGATAACTGAATCATGAATTTGTTTTGCTTCTTCTAAATGTCTGGTTTCATCTTTATATCTAGCTGAAAAATGTGTTAGAATTAAATTTTTTACTTTTGCATTTTTACCCAATATAGCTGCTTGTTTTGCTGTTGAATGGGCTGTTTCTTCTGCTCTCTCCTTGGTCTCATCTAAAAATGTTGAATCAAACACAAGATAATCACAACCTTCAAAGAATTTTTCTAATTCTTTGGTTGGCATTGTATCTCCTGAAACCCCAATTTTTTTACCAGGTCTTTTTTCTCCCAATACTTGTTCTGGAATAATAGTTCTTTCTCCAATTTTGACTTCTATTCCATTTTGTAATTGATTCCATAGTTTACCTTCGGGAATTTCTAAAGCCTTAGCTTTTTCTAGATTGAATCTACCAGACTTGTCTTTTTCTTCAAAAAGATATGAATATGTTATAACTGAATGATTAGCTTTACAAGCATATATTGAATAAATTTTTGAATCAAATATTCTTCCTTCTTTAACTATTGTAATCATAACTGGAAATGATAATCCAAAGTTTAGTATTTTGATATTTGCAGCTATGAATTCTTCAATTCCATTAGGTCCGTAAATTTCTAAAGGTTCAGTTCTATGCTGCATTGTCATTGTCTGAAGTAGTCCTAGTAATCCGATACAGTGATCACCATGAAGATGCGTAACAAAAATTTTCATTTTTTTATTCCAACCCAAACCTGATTTCATATAAGAAATCTGTGTTGCTTCTCCTGCATCAAACATGAGAATTTCACCATCTCTTTCTAGACAGATACATGATAATCCTCTGTTTTCAGTAGGTTGAGCAGCTGAAGTTCCTAAAAATACTAGTTTCATTTTATCAAAATTGTCCTTGTCAAGCTTTTATGCCTATAGATTTCATATTTCTTTATTGGATTAAACTTCAATTTTTTTTCAAATCCTTTTTTACACATAATGGCTATCTTCTTACGTTTGGGTAAGATTGATACAAATTTTTTCATCAATTCTTCAGGATTTTCTGATGATTTAGATGCAGTTCCATAAGGCAGATCTGTAACAATTCCATCAAATTCATCTATCATCTTTATTAATTGACTAAAATCCGCCTTGATTATTTTTGATTTGTATCCATTTACATCTAAATTTTCTTTCGAAATATTATACATTTTTTCATCAAAATCTAAACCAATTGCATGAATTCCCATTGATTCAGCTTCTAACAACGTAGTTCCAGTACCACAAAATGGATCACAAACAGTTTCACCCTCTTTTAATCCAATTAAATTTATCATTGCTCTTGTAAGCTTCCAATCCAATTCATGTGGATATTTTTTAATTTTCTTCGGTCTATTTTGGCTTTCAACTTTTTTTGAAAATCCAAAAAAATTTTCCTGCTCAGTAAAAATCAGATATATGGTAATATCTGGATTTTCAAGAGATACTTGAGCTTTAGAAAACTTTGTTATCATATCCCCCATCGCTCTTTCTAATTCAGATATGTTGAATTGGTTTGATGATAAATTAATTATTCTACAAACAAAAGTTTTAGCATTTTTTAAAACTTCAAAATTTTCATCATCTAAAAACAATCCTGACATTTTACGTAGAATTTGACCAGAAATTTTTACAAAAGTTGCCCGTTTTGTAATTTGTTCCCAACTAGTTTTTGATTGTATTATTACTAAATTTGATAATATTTTCACTTTTGCAAATCTATCATATGTTTTTGCAATTGAAATTACTTCATCAATTGCAATTTCTAGATTATCTTTAGATAAAACAAAAAAACTTTCTGGCATTATATTATTGCCTTTGCAATTGTGCCTGAAACATCAACCAAAGATGTTTTTCCAGAAATTGTATTTGTACTAATTATTTTTGTAACTCCTGCTTTTTTAATTTTCTTTTCAGCATTATTTCTAAGTAGAGCATGTGTACAAGCAACAAATACTCGTGCACATTTCCGTTTTTTAAGAAATTCTGTAGCTTTGATGATACTTCCACCTGTACTGATCATATCATCAACTAAAATCAAATCTCTGCCTATCACTTCATTAAAATTTGTAGTTTTGATCTCTACTTTTCCAGTTTTACGGTCACGTTGTTTTTCAAGAGATATGTATTCTGTCTTCAAAAATTTAGCAAATTCTTTTGCTCTCTCTTTTCCACCTTGATCTGGAGAAACAACTAGAGGATTTTTCAATTTTAGTTTTGAAAAATATTTTACTAGATCTGGAATTGCAGTTACATTTTTTGATTTTATATTAAAATACTTTAAACCGATCATACTGTGAATATCCACAACAATAATTCTAGACGTTCCAACGCTTTTGAATAAATTGGCAATGACTTTCATTGTTATTACTTCTCCTGGTAAGAATTCTCTGTCTTGACGAGCATATCCCATATATGGTATTACCGCAATTATTTCAGTTCCGTATTCTTTTGCTTTTGAAATTATTGATAATGTCTGAATAAGATTTTCATCTACAGGTGGATATGTTGATTGAATGACAATGATTTTGTTTTTTTGAAGTTTTCCTTCAAGTGTAATTTTACTTTCACCATCTGGGAAAACCTTTAACTGAGATTTTAATAAATTTGCTCCCAATCTTTTTGCCAATTTTTTTGCAAGATCTTTAGATGAACTTCCAGATATAACAGTAAATTTTGTCAATAATTCAACGACAAAGAAGGGGTTCTTAAATTTTGAGGATATTGCAGATCATGATTTTTGTGATTTGCAGTACTGACGGTTTCACTGAATTTTTAAAAGATCTGCTAGACTTACTAAATGAGCATCCTTAACATTTTGTATTGTGATAAACTAAAAGTATAGGAAATATGAAAAGAATAACCAAAAACTGAGAGAAATATGGTGGAAAATAACTATGACATATTAGGAATTATTGAAGGCTCAACTGAGAAAGAAATTCGTAATGCGTTTAGACGATTGGCACTTAGATACCATTCTGATAGAGGAGGCGAAAATGATCAATTCATTAAAATCAAACAAGCATACGAAGATCTCAAAATCGGCAAAAAATATCCTGAAACAGATTTAGAAAAAATTAGAAAATCTAGAGTTTATTCAAGTGATTCAGAAGAGAATATCAGGAGAAAAAATCGAATTTTAGGCCAAGAATTATCCAAAGAAATGCAAGTAGCTGAAGAATGGGCAGCGGATTTGATTAGAACAAATTTAACTGACACTAGATTGTTTGGTTCAAAAACTCTTGGAGAAATTGAACTTGAAAGAAAAGCTAATGGCACACTTTCAATCAAAGGAAATTTTATGGCAGGTAGTTTAACTTATGACGGTTCTATTATCATGCAGGGAAATATCACAAGTCCATCTTGGACTGAAGAATTTAGAACAAATATCCATCTTACAAAAGGTGATTTCAAATTTATTAATCCGCTGGAAAATAAATACAAAATTGAGAATGGAGCTAGAATAATTGTGGATAATGGTAATGTTGTAGTTGGAAATATTTTTGGCAGAAAATACAAAATTGAAGATCCAGAAGGAAGAGTTGGAATTTATGAAATCCAAGACCAGCGAACTCACATATCAGCACTAAAAGGAAAAATTATTGCTGAAAATATCATCAATACAGTTTCTCTTGATGCTGATTCTATTATGGTTCTTAATCTGGAAGATGATGTTCAAATTAATGCACGAGAAATTTTATTGTATGGGAGTAAAATTACCTATGATACTATAATTAAATTAAAAAAAGACGGCACGATAAGATTTTTTGAAAATTTCTCAATTCAAAGTCTTAGTAATGATGCAATTATCAAACTTGAGAATGGTAAAGAAATTAGATTATTTGATATAAAAACTAAAAAAATTAAGGATCTAGCAGATGAATTAGTGCCTAACAAGAATGAATATGATAAAGATGCTACAATGGTAGGTAATGGATTTACAATTACATATGAAATGTTAGATAATTTATCAAAGTTCACAAAAAATCAAAATGTTAGATGGGCTTCCAAATTTGGTTTTTCCAGAAACTAAATATGGTAAGCATTAAAATCTAAAATAATAAAAAGAAATTAAAAATGATGACCTAATCTAATCGATTAATTCGGTCCAACCTTTGACGAAGACTGAGTTCTTGTAGAGTGGAACTGGTTGTCCAACAGTAAAGTCCATTGGTCTCATCCAAAAGATTGCCTTTGTTGGGCAAACACCGATGCATGCTCCATCAGAGATACATCTTTCTGGGTAGAAGACAAATGCCTTACCTCTCTTCCAGCCTTCGACTGGTTTTACTCTAAGTACATCTGGTCCTAATGTTGTACAGATTTCTACACATAGTGCGCATCCAATACACATTTGTTCGCTGATGTCTGGAATAATTCCTACTGGCATAACGAAATTTTTTTATCTTTTGCTCTTAATATAATTTGCCCAAAAAATGGGAATTATAACGGCGTTTCAGATTTTATAACACCGTTTAAAATTTTGATCGCTTTTTCAAAATACCTTAAAAATTAGAATGATCGATTTTGAACATTTTTTCAACAGTTCCAACTTGATTTAATGAATTAAGCATTAAACTATTACCAATTCTTTTAAGATGATATATTCCAGATTTTTTTGAATCAATAATATGCCTACCTCCTGGAGAAAGAATCCATTCACCATTATCGTTTTTTCGTGTAATAGCAGTAATTATCACTAGAGAACCACTCTCTACTCCAATCGATGAAAGTAACATTAATGATGCGTTAATGAATCTCCCAGATTCTTTCTCATCAAATATGTTGTAAAAACCATTAAACGAATCAATTACAACCAAGAACTTTTCATTTGATATTCTTTTTGCTATCTCAGATATGATTTTTTTCAAATCTACCTTATTTGGACAATAAATCTCTACTCTGTCATTTTTTTTAATCATTTCTGAAACGATATAACCACTATAAAGTAAATCAAAATCTAAAAAAATTACTGGATAGTTAATAGAATCAATTAGCTCATTTAGAAATTCAGCTTTAAGAAAAGGTTCAGAACATAAAATTATGTTTGGATTTCTGTTTGAAAATTCTTTTCGCACAGATATTAAATCATCATCTAAAATCTGTTCAGGATTTTTATCCAACACCACTTTAGTATCTAACAGATATAATAATGAATTTGGTTTCAAAAGATATATCAGAAGATTTTCCTAATTTTGGTAAAACTTATCTAAATAACGCTTCTGTATCTTTAATGCCTCTACAAAGCATTGAAGCAATGAAAAATCTATAAATTTTCCTGTTCTTCTATTACCATCATTGTTAGAGTTGATTGTATTTTACCAATTTTTCTAACTTTGTTTGTGATAATTGTCCGTAATTTTTCAGCATCTTTAGATGATAATTTTAAGACTATATCATATACTCCATAAACTCCTTGAACCTCATAATCTATTCCCTCGTTTGAAAGAATACGTTTGGTATCTGCTATTATTGATTCATCAGATCCTAGATCAGAATTCAATAAAACATATGCTGTAGGCACATTGCAGATTTTCATAAAACACTATTTAACCTTTCATAGATCTCAAAAACTGATTAATCACCATCAGAATTCATTGATGTGAAACTAATAGATCTTACATTGACAATATCACAATCAATTCCTACTTTTCCTGGTTCCCCAAAACCACAATTCATTCTTTGGTCAACACTAAAAGACGGATACAATCTTGAATTATTATTTCTTAGTTCTCATACTGGAACTCATCTTGATGCACCCTATCATTTTGTAAAAAATGGAGCAAAAATACATCAAATACCTCTTGATAGATTACTAGGAAATGGTATATTGATAAAAATAAAAAAAGGGAAAAATCAAGCAATTACCAAGCATGACTTGATTTCATTTGAAAGAAAAAATGGTAATATCCAAAAATATTCATCAATAATCTTTCATACTGAATGGCAAAAAAATCTGAATAGTAATTATTATTTTATTAATAATCCTGGCCTATCTGAATCAGCTGCTACATATCTTGTATCAAAAGAGATCAATTTAGTTGGAATTGATTCACCTAGCATAGATTTGGGAAAAGATAAAACTTTCAGTGTTCATAAAATATTTGCAAAAAATAATATCTTAATTGTTGAAAATCTGTCAAATTTGAATAAAATATCTTCAAAACAATTTGATTTTGTAATTTTACCATTAAAACTTAAAGATGCAACTGGTTCTCCAGTGAGAGCAATAGCTATTCAACGAACAAAATGAAATCTATTTTTTTTATAATTTTTTGATAACTTACCGATAATTGGAATCTGATTTCCACAAAACTTACATTTGTTTTCATCATCAAGATTCCAACTTTGAATATCAAAACTATATCTCTTGATTACAATGTTATTACATTCAGGACAGTAAGTATGCTCTAGAGGGTGACCTGGTACATTTCCAATATACGCATACTTTAATCCAATTTTTTTTGCAATTTCATGATGCTTTTCCAGAGTTTTAATAGGTGTAGAATCAAATTCCATCATTTTATAATCTGGATGAAAACGCAAAAAATGAATAGGCATCTCTGGACCAAATTGATCATAAATAAATTTACATAATTTTTCTGCATATTCTAAATTGTCTCCAACTTGTGGAATAATAAGATCTGTTATCTCTACATGAATTTTTGTTTTATCACGGATTTCTAACAATGTATTAAAAATAGGTTGGGGATCAGGAACTCCGATAAATTTTCTTGTGAAATTAGGTTCCGCATTACCTTTGAAATCAACTGTTATAGAATCTAAAAATTCTCCCATCATTTTTACTGATTCTGGAGTATCATACCCATTTGATACAAATACGTTGTAAAGATTTTTTTGATGTGCTATTACTCCACAATCTCTTGCAAATTCAATGAATATGGATGGTTCATTGTATGTGTATGCAATTCCATCCGCACCGTTATCTAATGCAGTTTGTACTACTTGTTCAGGAGTCATATCTGTACCCTCAACCTTCCTTCTTTGACTGATATCATAATTCTGACAATATTTACAAAGCCAATTACATCCAGTTGTAGCAATAGAAAATACCTTAGATCCAGGATTGTAATGAATGACTGGTTTTTTTTCTATCGGATCAACATGTCCTGCTATTACTTTGCCATATACAAATAGGTCTAACTTTCCATTTTCATTACCACGTATTCCACATAACCCAATTTGTCCATCAGCCACCTCACAATATCTTGCACAAGCAGTACAACGAACTTTTTTGTTAGGTAATTTTTCATAAAGAATCGCCTCTTTATTCATTTAGATAATTATATGTGATTTTCCCATATAAGGTACATCTATCGTAATCCTAAAAGTATGGAAAATACAACACTCACCATGAGCAAGCCTGGAAACATTTGGAGAAAAGTTCATGGTAAAATTACTAAAAAACCAACTAATTTCTCGTGGCTAATTGAGAATAAACTCGCAGGTTCAGGAATACCCACAAGTTTTGATGAACTAGATTGGATTCTAAAACAAGGTGTTACATCCATTGTAACCATGACTGAAAATGCATTACCTGAAGAATGGATAAGTGATATTGATTACTTACATGTACCCACACCAGATCTTACAGCTCCAGATATGGATAAAATAGATGCTGCAGTTGATTTTATTCATAAAAAAATTTCTAATGATCAAGCGGTAATGGTTCACTGTGCAGCTGGAATGGGGAGGGCAGGAACTATACTAGCTTGCTACTTAGTGAAATATCAAAAATATTCTGCAAAAGATGCAATTAAAAAAATTAGAAAAGAAAGACCAGGTTCAATTCAATCTGAGGTACAAGAATTAGCTATTACTTTCTATGAAAAACATGTAAGTCAATAACTTACATAAACTGTGATACTAGTTTTCCATCCACAATCTTAATCTTTAGTATTTTATTTTCTTGAAATACTAGAGTTATTCCACCATCAGAATCAGGATCTTCAACCTTTACTAGTTCTATCATTTTAATTTGTTCGAATTTGTCCATACATTTTCACTTATTCTGGAATTGATATGGCATCTATTTTTCCATCAACTGCTTTAATGAACAAAAACCTATTATCTTTAAAGATAAATGTAATTCCTCCTTCCTTATCTGGTTCTTCAACTTCAAGTATTGGTTGTCCTAACAGACCATCATATTTTGCCATATTGATTAATTCAAAAAGTTCCTTATATCCCTAATTGATCGTGATCTCAATTTCCTTGGAGTTGTTTTTAACATTTCCTGGTTCTGTATAGTCATGTTTTTGCCAAGAAGCAAAGATATCAGCTCCAATCTTATGCTTGCCTTTTCCTAAATCTGATGCCTTGAAGACAATTTTTTCATTAAAATCAAATAATTCTTGTCTTACTTCATCTTCAGATAATCTGATAAATGGCTCAAAGTTTTTAGCTACTTGAACCCAAATCCTTCTATCTTTATGAGGATTAACTAATTTGGGATTTCTTGTCCAGAAAATTGCCGCCTTTCTATAGGTATCAATAGTTTTACCAATTTCTTTTTTCCTAATTCCACCAGAAATCAATTTTATGCCATATTTCATTTTGAATGATACATCATTATTGTTATATGCCTTAGTCCAATTTGCCTCATTGAACGCATCTCGTAGTCCTCCTTCCACTTTAAAACTAACATTAACTTCTATAGCGTCATTTAATGCATATTCGTCCTTGTTTTTTACCATTCCAATATCTGAAATCTTACTTTCTACCATTCTAATCGCTCATAATGATTTATATCCACAATAAGTGCTTTTTCCGAATACATGAACGCTCAAGTTATCAGTTCAGAGCCTAAGGAAATTAGCCTTTCTATTACGGAAACTGATATAGGAATTTTATACATAATTCAACATGAGCTTCTAAAGGAATCAAATATTGACTTTGCAGGTGTTATAGTAAAACATCCTCTTACTAATGAGTGCTGGATGAGAATAAATTCAAACACTAAACCAATGCAAGAAATCAAAAAAGCAACAGATTCAGCAATAAAAATGGCTAATGACTTTAAACAATTATTCAATTCTAAAATTAAGGTAAATTAGATGAAATTTTGCCCCAGTTGTGAGGTCAAATTAAAAAAAGGTGATTCTGGCCTTCAATGTCCAAAATGTGATTATGTTGAGAGAAAAGAAACAAATCAAACAAAGAAGACAGTTCAAGAACATGAATCACAATTTAATGTATTAGCTGAAAATGAAACAGTGGAATCATTACCTACAATCAAAATTGAATGTGAAAAATGTGGTAATGACGAAGCAGTTTGGTGGATGCTACAAACCAGAAGTGCAGATGAACCTACAACTCAATTCTACCGATGTTCAAAATGTAGATACACTTGGCGTAATTACGCATAACGTTTAACTGGAACATAAAACTCAAAAGAATTAGTTTGAATTTCGAAGCAAAAACAAGTGGTTCAGATGATCTAAAAGCTATTATCTCAGCTATATCCACACTTGTAGAGGAAGCTACTTTTGTTGCAACAGCAGAAGGAATTACTTTTAGAGGAATGGATCCTTCTCATGTAGCTCTAATTGATATATCTTGGCCTAACTCTGCATTTGAAAAATATGAATGTGATAGTGATATAAAATTTGGAGTTAGAATAGATGAATTTTCTAAACTTATCAAAAGAGCTGATAAAAAAGATAGTATAGAAATTAGTATTTCTGAACAAAATATGTTACTTGTAACAATTGGTAAAAATAAAAAATACAAAATGCGTTTAATTGAAAGCTCTGCGACTGATACACCGTTACCAAAAATTCCATATGATTCTAAAATCACTTTATCATCTTCTAGATTTGACAAGATTTTAGGCGATGTACAAGTTGTATCTGATTATCTGACTATTCATACATCTGATTCTAAAGCAGATTTTTCTGGAAAAGGCGATTCTGGTGAAGTTGTAATTGATCTTGAAAAGGATACAGATGAAATAGGTGAAATCTCTTCAAAAGAGGATAGTATTGGTACGTATAGCCTCGAATATCTTAATCCTGTAGTTAAAGCAGTAGGTACAACTGCAGGTCAAATTACATGCGAATTCTCCAGTGCAAAACCTCTAAGAATTGAATTCAAAGTAGCAAACATAGGTAGAATCCACTTTTATTTGGCCCCACGAGTAGAAAGTTAAAGCATTTAAAGATTAACTGATTCAGGTACTTTGAATTGAGACTAGTTCTAAAATATGGCGGAACATCAATTTCATCCGCTACAGATATTCAAGCTGTTGCAAACTACGTTAATTTATTATCCAAACATAACGAAATAGTAATAGTTTGTTCTGCAATTAGTGGCACCACTGATGATCTAATAGAAATATCACAATCTATAAAAAAAGAAAACAAAGACAAGGCTGAACAACTGGCATTAAAAATTATTAATAGACATAAACAACTTGCAAAACAAACAATCAAAAAATTAACAATTAGAAAAAAATTATTAGAAAAATTAGATACAGATTTTCGAGAACTTTTTGCATTAATTGAAGGCATGGTTCTATTAGGAGAAGTAACACCTAGATCAATGGACTATCTGATTTCATTTGGCGAACGTCTTTCAATAAAATTACTTTCTTTTGCAATTAATGATATAGGTAAGAAATCAATATCTCTAACTGGTAAAGAAGTTGGAATTGTTACTGATTCAAATTTTGGAGAATCTAAACCACTAATGGATACTACACGACTAAGAGTTTCTAAAACTATTGATTTACAATTTTCTAAGAAAATAATTCCGGTAATAGGTGGATTTACAGGAGCAGATCAACATGGACATGTAACTACATTTGGTCGGGGAGGTTCAGATTACACAGCAACAATTATCAGTTCTTGCATAAAGACTGATGAAATTTGGTTAATGAGTGATGTAGATGGATTAATGACTGCAGATCCAAAAATTGTTAAAAATGCCAAATTACTCAAAGAGGTTTCTTACATCGAAGCAATTGAAATGGCGTTATTTGGAGCTAAACAAATTCATCCACGAACATTTGAGCCATTATTAACAAAAAAAATCCCAATGAAGATAAGAAATTCCTTTAATGTAAAAAACGAAGGGACCTTAGTAACTGATTCCCCCTCAGTATCTACTAAAAATACTGTAAAATGTGTAAGCAGTATTCGTCACAATGGACTAATCGATATACGTGGAGGCAGTATGGTTGGTACTCCTGGGACTGCTGCAAAAATCTTTGCAACTCTTGCTAAATCTGGCATAAATGTAATGATGATATCTCAAAATCCATCCGAGTCTAGTATCACTATTGTAGTTAAAAACACCGATCTAGATAAAGCAGTTAACGCATTAGAAATGGAACTTTTAGGAAAAATAATCAAAAAACTTGAAGTAACTACTAATGTTGCAATCATCGCACTTATTGGCTTAGGCATGCGTGGTACAGTTGGTGTTGCATCTAAAGTGTTTGGAGCAATAGAAAAAAATAAGATCAATGTCGCAATGATTACCCAAGGTTCATCCGAACTCAATCTTGCATTTGTTGTCAAAGATTCTGATTCCAATGTAGCAGTTCAGGCTTTACATGCTGCATTTGAACTTGATAAAATTAACTAAAAATAAAATAATTTAAGGGAACAATTTCAAAGATTTTCATTGAATCGATTAGTTATTATCTTAATTCTAGGTATTTTTACCACAGGAATTCTCACAGTTTCATTTATTTCTGATAATTTTGTTGATGCAAATTCTACAAAAAAAATTAATTTTACGAAAACGATAATCTCTTCTCAAGATCCAGGGCAAGACCATGAAAATCACCAATTAGCACTAATTCTATCACCAAATGAAGGCACTCTTTATGATGGTTCAATGACATTTACTTCAAGCGAACCTGTAGAAATTGTTGTTTTACACGAAATAAATAGTAATGATGCAAAAGGACAACCAACATGGACTATTGATGGAAATACCATTTATGCAATATCTCTAATTGATCTTAAAACTAAATCTGGTTCCTTTGAATTTACAGGAGCTGCTCTAGCACTACACTCTCTCAGTTCAAAAGAGTTTACATCCACCGTCAGTGTCGATGGTTGGATTAGAGGACAACCAACTGAAATAATTATGCAAAAAATTGAAGTACAAAAAGAACCATCACTACTATTATCACGAACAAATGTTGCTGCAACTATTCCAATGCATGAAGGATTCTATAATGGTAATTCAATTTTTTACATTATAACAGATTCTAGTCAGCAAGAATATGCTGAAATGATTACTAAAAAACAAGGTTGGAAAGTTGAGACTGCTCCTCCAATTGAAAAAACACCAGAGGATACTCTACAAAAAATATTTGTTTTTAAGAATGGAGTTAAAGGAGATGGAATATATGGACATCAAAAAGAAATTTTTTCTAGTACCCCATCTCAAGAATTAGAATACAGCGCACTAAATTCTATCATTGAAGTTACATGGAAAAAAGGTCAAAATGCAAAAATTCTTGAATCATCTGAAGAAATCATTAATGCAGAAGAAGATGAAAGAGTTGAATTTAATAAAACTGACATAGTAATCAATGCTCCTCAAATAATCTGGCCTGATGGACAAATGTTAGTAAGAGATGATAAAGAAATCACTGATGATTTGACATTTGGAGGAGGTCAAGTCACTGAAATTAACAAAGATGAGATGACAGTAACATTTGTTGCTCATCGTGGATGGGGACCAGATGGAAAAACAATCTACTACATAGTAACCGATGCAACACCTTCTGGTCCAGCTGAAATGATGGGTGTTCCATTTTCACCCAGATCAGAAAATCTAATTACAAATTCCTCAGCAGTTGATCTATTTCAATTCCAAAATGGGATTAAAGGTTCAGGATCTTTGGGATTTCAAGCAGGGATAGCTACAGTAACCCCTGACTCTGAAAATTATAGTCCTATGTGGCGTATCTATATTATCGAATGGAATAATCCAGAAAATGCAAAAATTCTTGAAACAATATCTGATATTAACTCATTTAAAGCAAATGACCTAATTTCAGTCAGTTTAGCCCGTCCCATGAATAGTCATCATATAGTGAATAGCCCCTTCATAGATCCATTCCAATAAAAAATAAATCACTAAACGGATAAATTACTTGAAAGAAAATTTATTGTAAAATTGACTGGTAAACTCTACATTGTTGGTGTTGGTCCTGGACATCATGATCATATGACATTCAGAGCTAAAGAAGTAATTGAAGAAAGCGATACAATAGTAGGATACGAAACTTATGTCAATTTAGTGCAAGATCTTATTGACGGTAAAACAGTTCATCGCTACGCAATGACGCAAGAAGTTGAACGTGCTCATCAATGTATTGATCTAGCAAAATCTGGAAAAATAGTCTCACTTGTTTCAAGTGGTGATCCAGGAATTTATGGAATGGCAGGATTAATCTATGAAACACTTGCAGCATCAAATTGGAATCCTAAAGATGGTTTACAAGTTGAAATAGTTCCAGGTGTTTCTGCTTTAAACTCATGTGCATCAATAATTGGTTCACCATTAATGACAGATTTTGCAGTTGTAAGTATGAGCGATTTATTAGTTCCATGGGAAATAATAACAAAAAGAGTTGAAGCTGCTGCACAAGGAGATTTTGTAATTGTGATATATAATCCAGCAAGCAAAAAAAGAATACATCAACTAGTAGATACAAGAAAAATTCTTTTAAAATATAGGAAACCTACAACTCCTGTGGCAATAATCAAAGGTGCATTCAGAGATTCACAAACAATTGTTATGACGGATTTAGAAAATCTTCCAAATCATTCTGATCAATTAGGAATGATCAGTACAGTAATTATTGGAAACTCATCGACTTATAATTACAAAGATTTAATGATCAATCCTAGAGGCTACAAATCAAAATATAATTTAGAAGAACAAACAAATCCAAATCTCAAAGTCTAATGACTTTTCTTAATTGCTTCAAACAATTCTTCGCTTAGGTTCAACTTTTCACGAATTGGTGAAATCACCTTAACTAGATACTCTCCAACAGTTTGTTTAAGATCAGTTGGATGTAATTTTTTCTCGGCAAAATCAGATTCTAATTGTTTATAATCTGTATATGTAATATTTCCACCAAATTTCTCTGGTCTTTCTACTTTGATTTCATTAAATTCATGAAAGATAACAAGTTTTGAAATTTCTAATAATGGATTATTCTGAATATTTGCTTCTTCACACCATGCTTTTTTGATCTTTGTTCTTATTTCATCATCTGCGTTATGAATAAAAACTCCAGAATTTGGATCTGATTTACTCATTTTTCCTAAAATTTGTGAGTCATTTGTATCTGCAGGTTTTGAAAGACCTGGTAATAATTTGTGATGAACTGCAACTGGAACTTTCCATTTCATTTTTGGAAAGATCTCTCTAACTAGCATATGGATCTTTCTTTGATCCATACCAGCATGAGCTATGTCAACATCTAAAAAATGAATATCAACCGCTTGCATTGGTGGATACAATAATTTTGCAAGATCTATTTTTTCTTCATTTTCTGAGCGTCCCATAATAGTAAGTGTTCTCATTGTTCGTGCTAGTGACACATGTTTAGTAAATTTCACAAGTTCAGACCAATACTCTGTTTTTTCTTGATAAAGATCTGAACCTAAAACAACATTTGCCTCAGGGCATACCAACTTGAAAGCATCTTGATAATATTTTGAAACTTTGGAGATCATCTCCCAATCTCCTCCTAGTTTATCATTGATCAGAGTATGCCAATCTGCAAGAAATACGGTACACTTGACACCAGCCTTGACAAAATCATTAATCTTGAAACCTGTACTGATTAAACTCCCTAAATGTAAAAACCCTGAAATCTCTAAACCAATGTAATGTTTTGGGGAAGAATTTGTTTTGAATAATTCAATTAACTCATCATGTGTAACTATCTCTTCGGTAGGAGGTCTTTCAATTAATTTAACTTTTTCAGTTATATCCAAATCAAAACAACTTCTGAGATGTAGGTCTATAAAGTTATTTGAAATAATAATTTAGTTGGAATTTGCAAGATTTGAAATAGTTAAGTGACTAATCATTATTATGACACTTGAAGAAGGATTAGAACTCATTGAAAACTATAAAAAAGGTTTACAAAAATTTCTAGATACATTACCTGAACAAGCAGTACAGATAGGCTCTGAAATGATTAAAACCCTAACAATGAGTTCTAAAAATGAGATTGCAAATTTGGAAGCAATAGAAAAAGCATTAAAACGTTCAACGAAACATGAGCAGGTTGTCTGAATGATTAGAATTTATTTCAATTATTCATTGATAAATCAAACACAGGAATTGACTAAAAATTATGATTGAAGATAAATGGCAGCGGGGAGAACGAAGAATTATTACAATAATAGATAAATTTACAACTTATAAAAACTGGATTTCTTTCATGCAATTATCAATAGAAGCAAAAATTGAACATCAAACACTAACTAACTATATTGATCTATTAATTAAAAGAGGTCTTATTACAGAATATAGAGGAAAAAATAAATCAAGATTATTTTGTATGTCTGGACATCATGATGATATTGAATATAATGAAAAATTTAGAACTTTTACGCAAAAAGATTCAATGAGTAAAGAAGAGGCAGATGAAGAACTCTCTAAAATATACAAATTAGGAACAGATAATCTTTATCACAAGTGTTGATTAGTAAACAAACTAAATTTCTAAAAAATAAATTTATCCAAAAAATAATATTAATTAAAATATTTTTTGGCGAATAAAATAATTAAAAATACCATTATTTACAATTTTTTTTATGCTTTCTTAGATCCTCCAAAGAATCAAATTCTGTACCACAAGCTCTACACTTTTCCTTTTTCTTATTGTGTGCAATTTCTTGATGTTTTTTTAATCGTTCTGGATCAGAAAGCACAGTTCCACACTTTTTACATTTTGTTTCATTAGAATTACCAAATAATCCCATGTTTAGTATAAGTATTATCTAGTAGAAAAACAGTTTTTCACTAAAACTCACTTGATTCTAAAAAATTCTTGAAATAAACAAAAAATCATTAGTTTAACAGATTATCTTTTGCGAATACTTTCATAGGCGAAAATATGAACAAAATCATGGTTTCTAAACAATTTGAAGAGCAATTTTATAAATTTTGTACTGATAATAATATTGAATGGGATGACAAAAAAAGACGATGGAGTAAACCATTTCATCCTAAAATAAAAAACATTTGGGTTCAATCTGATAATGGAGATTTCCTAAATTCTATACGTCCAAAAGAAAAAGGATACTATGACTCAAAATTTTTAGGATGGGAACTTGGAGCCATTAAGAAAGAATATTGCTTTTGGTGTGGTAGAATTATAGAGGAAACAAGAAGGCATGACCCACGTTCAGAAACAGTAAAATTTTGTAATTCTACTCATAGAAAGGCATTTGGTAAAGTGAAATCTGATCAAGAAAAATTAGGAAAAATGTTTGCATCTAGATGAATATTTTTTAATTTATAATTCCGCTTCTAAATTTTTTCTTGGTTTAGTACTGAGATAAAATGCATGAGCACTGATAATTAATGCTGCAAGCCAAACTTTTGTTGCAAAAACCAAATTCCATGGCCTATCTGGATCAGGATATGCAATTGATAACATATCAATATTAGGAATATTACCTTCAATCATACCTACAGTAATCTTTGCATTTAAGACCGTAAAATTGTATAATACCTCATACAGTGTAATAATTGTAAATCCTAACAACATTAGCTGAAGCAATGCCATTCTCCAACCAACAATTTTATTTCCTGCAGTTCTTTTCCATCCTATTCTTGAAACACAATACCATCCAATAATTGTAGAAAAAAATATCCACGTTGAAACTCGTGAAAAATTTTCAAATGGTATGAAAGTATTTTGTATTGCTTCTCCCATTACATACGTTCCATTTTCCATCCATTCTATCATAGTAATGTAAACTCCAAAAACAAGACTTGAAACCATGATGAATCCACAAACATAGAAAATGTATAGATAAACTTTGTAACCAGCATCTGATTTTTCAAGATGACGTTGATTCATTATGCAAATTTCCTAATTTTGAAATATAAAAATTCATGCATATTTCATGAGATTTATAGACTAGTTTCAAAGAGAATATCTGTTGAAAATTGCAATCAATGTTCCATTTGTAGGTAAAGACGAAATATCGGCAGTGACCAATATCCTCAAAAATGGTGCACTTACATCAGCAGCTAATCATGGAGGAGAATATGTACAAGCATTTGAAAAATCAGCATCACTCTTTATAAAATCAAAATATGTCGTTGCTGTAAATTCTGGCACAGCAGCTTTACAAGCCGCACTTTATGCTTTGGATATCAAAAAAGGCGACGAAGTGCTAGTTCCATCATTTACATTTGTTGCAACAGCTAATTCTGTAGTATCTACTGGGGCTAAACCTGTCTTTGTTGATATACTAAAAGAAAATTATACTATGGATCCTGATGATCTACAAAAAAAGATTACAAAAAAGACTAAAGCAATTATGCCTGTTCATCTTTATGGAAATGTAGCTTTTGTTGATAGAATCTCAGAAATTGCTAAAAAACATAATTTACCAATAATAGAAGATTCTGCACAATCATTAGGTTCTACCTACAAAGGAAAACACGCTGGAACTTTTTTTGATTTAGGTTGTTGGAGTATGTATCCTGCAAAAGTAATGACTGCTGGAGAAGGAGGATTTATTGCAACAAATAATAAAAAACTACGAGATAAATTGTTGATGATTAGAAATCATGGGATGGTTCATGGATACGATACTCGAATATTCGGATTAAATCTAAGATTACCAGAAATTAGCGCTGCAATTGCAACAATACAAATGAAAAAACTTCCTGATTTTCTTAAGACAAGGCAGAAGAATGCAAATTTTTTATCAAAATTAATTTCTGATTTAGATATTATACTTCCACGTCAACGAAATTATGAAAATGTAAATTGGTATCTTTACACAATAGCTACATCCAAAAGAGATAAAATTTTGAAAAAACTTAATGCGAAAGGAATTGGTGCAGCTTCTTACTATCCAATCCCAGTTCATAAAACACCATTTTACCAACAAAAAATTAAACTTCCGGTAACCGAATGGGCGTCATCTCACGTTTTATCTCTCCCAATACATCCTAAAGTTACTACTAAAAATATTGAATTTATTGCAAAAACTCTTCGTGATATACTAAATGAATAGCCTTGGAAATGTAATTGGAGAATTATGTAAAGTCATATTGCCAATTCATGAAGAATCATACATAGGAAATACTGATTCTTCTATAGCGATTTGTACGCTTTCAAGTATGGACTTGCTTAAAAAAATTTCAAATTCTGAACTTTTGAATCATATTTCAATTGTTGGTAGGTTACTTTCTGAAAATAAAGGAATTGATTCCATAATTAAATATGTTAATCAAAATAAAAAAATTAAAACCATTATAATATGTGGCAAAGAAGTTTTGGGTCATAAAGCTGGTCATTCTTTATTCGAATTACATAAAAATGGAATTGATAATTATGGAAAAATAATCAATTCAACTAGTCCTGATCCCTTTCTTACTGTAACCAAATCAGAAATAAACTATTTTCAAAATGAAATTAATCTTATAAATATAATAAATGAAACAAATTTTGATACAATTAAAAAATTTGTAATCTAGTATCCTATTCTTTGTCTTTCTCTATTGATCTCATTTTTTTTCTTATATTCCTCAAGAATGTCATCTGGAGTAAGCTTTAGCTCTAATGATGCCTGAATCACAAAATGCCATATGTCAATTAATTCTTCTCTTGCTTCAGATACATTAAATGGAATTGGAGTTTTCCACCACTTCCAATTTGTAGTTCTTTGCAGTTCTACTGCTTCATGCATAATTGCAGTACATAACGCAGAAATTCGTCCTTCAGAATCTTTTGGATATCTATCCAGTTTCATCATTTCTGATAGATCTTTTTGTAGTTTGAATATAGTTTCTAAACGATCTTCTATTTTTTCAGACATATCTTATAAGTATTCAATTCATCTGCAGAAATAATCAAACTTAAATCTTTTTAGAAACGGATCATTTTCTCATATAGTTTAACTCGTTTTGCAATGTCTGTTTTTTTAATTTGGAGTAACCCATCTAATCCATACTTCTCAACAGCAAAAGAACCTAAAACATTCCCATAGACTACAGCTTTTTTAATATCTGATAGATTGACTGAATTTTTACTAGCTAAATATCCTATCATGGCACCTGCAAAAGAATCTCCTGCACCAGTGGGATCCACTACATCTTCCAATGAAAATCCTACAGATGGAAATATCACATCATCAAAAAACATCATTGATCCATGCTCACCTTTTTTAATAATTACATATTTTGCACCCCACTCCATCATCTTTTTTGCACATTTGATCAAATTGAATTCTTTTGTTAGTAGTTTAGCTTCTTCATCATTTATTACAACTGCATCTACAGCTTTAATCATCTTAATTACTGATTCTCGTTTTGTAGATATCCAAAATTCAATAGTATCACACATTGAAAATTTTACTTTATCGAATTCTTTGATAAGAGTAGAATTCTGATCAGGATCATTATTTGCTAAATACACAAATTGTGATTTTCTATATTCTTCAGGAACTGTTGGCTTGAAATCTGCAAGTACATTAAGCTCAGTTTTCAAAGTTTCTCTGGAACTAAGTGTTTTATCATAACTTCCATCATAACGAAAAGTTTTCCCCTCTTTTACTGTCAATCCTTGCAAATCAAGATATTTTGATAAAATTTTATGATATTCATTAGGAAAATCTTTTCCTACTACTGCTATTAATCCAGTATTTACAAAGTTACTTGCTGATATAGCTGCAAACGTTGCAGCCCCACCTAGAACATCTTTTAATGTTTTTTTTGGAGTTCTAATAGTATCTAATGCAGTTGAACCAAAAACAGTTAACATTCTTTAAAAAAACTAATTTGGATGTATAAATTCCCTTGCCTGTTCTTCTGTTGGATAAAACACAAAAGGTACATCAATAGATGTAAAAATTACATTATACTTTGTAACACCACTTATCTTTACTGCTGATCCTTGCGAATCCACATTGGAATCTCTTAGAAAAGTACCACTCACTGAAGTGCTTCCTAATGCTGGAAGTACAAACGATTCTAGATCTCCTTTTCCAATCATTTCCTCATTTGCTATTACAAAAAACTCTGTTTTACCTGCTGTCAAAACCAACAACGAGGGATTGCTAAATTCTAGCTCCACATTATACGTTGAGCCCTTTTCGTTCTTCTCAAGAAGATGACTTTGTGTAATTGTCACGCCTATTTGTGAGGCTGATGCATATTGAGAATATCCAAAAATACTCATTCCTATAACAAATATTATGATTATTCCCTTAGCCGAGGATCTCATACTATGATATCTCAAAATTGCTTTTTAACTCAATAGGAAAAAAATCCAATTTATGTGTGTAAAAGTTTTGATCTAATCTTAAAGCTCATTAGAGCTAGCAGAATAAATCAAAATCTTTCGAATTATAAGTATATGGCTAGAATAAAACTCAAGCTTGGTGAGAATGAAATTGAGGTTGACTCTAGAGATTTCTATGTTGATAATCAAACCTTGGGTGAAATTATTGCAAATATTTCAAATTACATACACACAAATCAAGCAAAAATTATCTATGAAAATAAAAATGAAGAATTTGCAAAATCAAAAGAATCAATACAATCTAATCAATATGGTCTAGAATATCTGGATGATGCAGAAGCATATGAACCAGAATTTAATGAGCCTAAACAAATTGCTTCTCATGAAATTAAAACAAAATTGAGAATATTGGAAACCAGCAAATTCTTTGATTCCCCAAGAACAGTAACAGAAACTGTTCAACAACTAAGAGAATATGGTTGGGGTGCTAGTCCTTTAGATGTGTCAAAAACTTTAGCAAAAATGGCATCTAACAGAGAAATTTTAAAAAATTCAAAAGAAAACAGAGCACAATATTTTGTACAAAATGCTTTAGTATCTAACTAGTCTGGTACTGGCACTTTTCACAATTATCAAAAATTTCTCCTTCCAAATGATCAAAATGTGTGTTGCACTCATTGCATGTATGATGCATATCAAAATATCCATCTTTCTCAATTTGTCCAATCCTATTTGATTCAAGATTTGTACTTTTACATTTGATGCAATGACATCCGCATTCAATTTTCATAATTTGATCTCCAATAATCTATGTATAGTTGTTTTACATATACAAATCATTGGGAAAGAAACGTGAAATCCCACTTGAGATTGATGATCATTTTAAACTATATGGAAAAGAGCCTTGGGAAGTAGATTATGGAGAAAAATGCATAATATGCAATGTTAGAATTGATGAATATGGTTTGTGTTCTTGTGGATCAGGCGGAGATTAATTTTTCTAATTATTGGTACAAAAAGAGTTTAAAAATTAATTTTGGTACATATACAATTTAGATATTGCATTTGTTCAAAAAATTTATGTATTACCCTCCTTTTGAATTTCTCTAGTTGTTGAGGGTTTCTTTTTTCTTACCATGATCATCGTAACTACAAGTCCAATTAATGCGATGATTCCAAGTAGAATATAGACAATAATGTTTTGATTTACCTTTGATTCTGATGTTGAAGGATTGTTTTGGATAGTTGGTTTTTCATCACTAATAGTTGTTGCATCTATAATTGATACAATACCAGAATTATCTGGTCTTATGTTGAGCCAAACATGTGTTCCATTATTGTTGTATTCATTAAAAAATATTTTCTCATCTCCAATGAATACATTATATCGTATTGGTAATAATTCTAGAGGAATTATTGTTGTTACAAATTGATTTTCTCCATTGACTTCAAAACTAATTTTTTTTATTGATTGATCAAAATTAAACTGATTTATTTCTGCAAATGTTCTTAATTCAATTAGAAATTCTTTACCCTCAAATTTTACATTTTTTAATATTTTTGGTTCATTAATAGAATATTCTAAAATCATTTGACAACCATGACACGAAATTCCATTTTTTTCACCTAAATACACAGGTCTATTATTTACATAAATCAAATCTATTTCTTTTGGAATAATAAAAGAGGTTGTTTCAAGATATCTAAAATCCCAAGTCCATACATTATCTTTTAGAAAAATAACATCTCCAAGATCATATTCTACAATTATATCAACTTGTGATGGATAAATCATAACCCCATTATTATCACCAATAATTCCAAATTGTTGCTCTTTTCCTTCTTGATCTGAAACTATAAGATTAGTTATAGTTCCATCAATCAATTCTATTTGTTTGGGTGAATTTGAAGAAATAATTACATGCTTTACATGAATTTTATCTGCCAAGCTAATTATAACTTGGACTGATTTTTGTTCTGCTTTTTCTCCAATTGAAATTTCTTGGGCGTTAACTGCAGGAATCACTATTATGAATACTGATATTATAAAAAAAGCAACTTGTTTTGAACTCATTTATTCCACTTTAACATAAAGCATTTTTGCCTCTTCAAGTGGGCAATCATTACGATCTCTTTGTAAATTTACAATTTTGTCTGCAACGTCCATTCCTTCTATTACTTCCCCAAATACCGTATATTGCCTATCAAGAAATGTACTATCTGTTGTAACAATGAAAAATTGAGAGCCAGCACTGTTTGGATCCTGTGATCTAGCCATAGA